>CAZUGW010000074.1:6120-11505 GCA_964620055.1 uncultured bacterium | reverse complement strand
AAGTCCTCCTCTGTCAGCAGGCAGGAGTGGGGCCGGCCGCTCGCGTCCATGACCTCGGTCTGGGAGGCGAAGGCGAGGATCTGCTGGGCGATCTCGCCGCGGTAGAAGTAATCCCGCGCGGCCGCGATCCCGTCCGTGCGGCCGTAACGCGCGCCCCACCGCTCCGCCTCGACCAGCAGTGAGAACGCGTCGTACCAGTCGTCCTGCACGAGCAGGTCGCCCACCTCCGGGGCCTCGCCCTCGGGCGCGAACACCGCCAGGGTGCTGGGGTAGCGCTCCTTCCAGCGGGGGAGGTTGGCGACTATGGAGTTATGCAATTCGGGATAGACCGGGAAGCCGTAGCGCGCCAGCTCGAGCGCAGGGGTGATCACCTCTTCGAGCGACTTCGTGCCGAACATGGCGAGGGCGAGCAGGTAGGTGTCCACCATCGCCGGGACCACGGCCGGCAGAAAGCCGTCGCCGGGAATCCAGTCCTTCACGCCCAGCTCCTTCATCCGCTCGATAGTGGCGGCGCGCGGCGCGGGGCCGTTGCCGTTGACGGCGAAGGCTTGGTGGTGCTGGGAGGAATAGAGCAGAATCGGCGCCTCGCCGGCGATGCCGTTGTCCTGGGGCTTGAGCACCGCCAGGGCGAACCCGGTGGCGATGGCCGCGTCAATCGCATTACCGCCGGCCTCCAGCAGCTTGAGGCCGGCCTGGGCGGCGAGGTAGTGACCGGCCGCGACGACTCCGTGCGTACCCATGATGACAGGGCGAGTGGTGAAGGGCATGGTGGGATCCTCCGGGGGGATAGTTCGGAGGAGAGGGGAGGGGAACCTCTTGGGGCCAGGGTTCAGGGGCCGTCTTGTCTCACGAACGTTGACACTCAACAGCATGAGGCGACGTGCGCTTGCGCCGTCTCTTGATCCTGATTACCGCCACAACCAGGGCAGCGCAGGTCAGTATCGTCGCTACGCTGGGCTGCAGGACCAGCCAGGCGGCATAGGACAAGGCTCGGCTCCACGGGCGCGAGGGCGAGTAGGACTTGGCGTAGTCATCTAGGAAGGCGGCAATGCGCGGCATGAACGAATCCAAGTCCGGGTATCTCTCTCTGTTCGCCTCGTACTCTCCCAAGAGATCGGAAAGCGGCCCTACCCAGCGAAACCCGAGGGCGCTCTCCTCCGTTCTGCGCCGCAAAGCGGCAGTCTTCCCGGAGTACTTCAGCGCATAGCGGATTTCGCAGGCGCGTACCACTGACTCCCGCATCATGGTTTCCCACTGACCGTAGGCCATCTTCTCCATCTGTTCTCGCTCTGATTCAAAGAAGCGCTTCCCGGAAGCCCCAAGTTCGCGCAGATGGCCGGAGACCACCGGATTCACGTACGAGTGGGAGAATTCGTGAATGATCACAGTCTCATCCCCGAACAAAGGCACACCGTCGCGGTCTACGGCCCAGACTCCACGAATAGCGTAGATCTCCTCTGCTTCGCCCTGACCGAAGTGCGGACCATAGTTGCAGGGCCCGTTTAGCAGGCCCGCAATCACATGGAACTTCGGTTTCGACGATCTTCCGTAGAAGTCGTCAAACCACTCCAGGTGCACCGATCGCTGAACGGATTCATGCAACCGGCGTGAAGTCTCTGTGTAAAGCGGCTCGTGGGCACCGAAGAACTCTCGAAAATGCGTCGCCTTGGCGAACTCCCTCGCCTCTTCCAGGAACTGCTGTAGGTCCTCGGCCTGCCAGCGACTATCCATCGTGGCAACAGTCGGATCGAGAGGAAGTCTCGGTCTTAGGGCCTCGGCATCGGTCAGGTGAACGGCCAGCGTCATCGGTGCGTCGAAGGACACGCCCCGTTCCTCTCTAAGCCTGGCAGCAAGTTTCACGACCGGATGCTTTCTGAAGGAACCGAAGTGCGCCTCAATATCTCTGTCGTATGAGGGGACGCGGCACTTGTTGTACTCTGGGTTTCCAGCAAGGCGGAAGATGACACCCATCAGCTCAACGCGCGGGTCAACCGTGACGTCGATGGCTGCACCGGTGCTATGGCTGGCATCGCGGTCGTCGTCGCACCCCACGACCGCGCAGGTCAGTGCCCCGCATAGCAACCAGACCCTCATGCAATGCCAGTTCATAGCGCTTTCCTCTCGTACGGCACAACCCAATCCTAGTTCGTCGATCCGGTTCCGCGCCCCTGCAACCGACGTAGTGTAGGGGAGCAGGATGGGGGATCGAGAATCGGGTCGGTAATCCAGGGTAGCAGATCGGGGAAGGTGGGAGAGCGATACTCATGTCGGCAAATCCACCGTATCCCCCGGCAATTCTCGCAGAGAGAGCAGCACCTGGGCCACACACAGGGCGGTGACCAGGCCCGCGAGCTGGAGGCCGGTCAGGACCGGGTTAAGCGCGCCCGCGGCGACGGTGAGGAGGGCGAGGAGGTAGTGCGGAAGCATGAAGGTGTGTAACTCGCCGCCGTGCTCGAAGGAGGTGGAGACTTCCAGGAGCACGTTGAGGGTTACCATCACCACGCCGACCGAACCGCACAACATCCAGGCCTCTATAGCGGGCAGCGCCGCGCCGCGGGGCAGGTCCACGAGGTGCTTGAACTGGACCGCGAGGCAGGTGATACCCATCACTAAGGGCAGGTGGGTGTAGATCCACACCTGGTACTTGGTCAGTTCCACGCCTACGCTCAGCCGGCGGGCCTCGGCCCCCCTCACGCCCTCAAAGTACCCCCACCAGAGCGCGAACGCCACCAGGAGGCCGCACAGTCCGGCGAGAAGGGTCTCCCGCGTCAACCCGCGCCCCGCCACCTCGGCCACTACGCTCACCACGGCCTCGCCGAGGACGATGATGGTGAACAGCCCGAAGCGCTCCGGCAGGTGCACGAGATGGGGCGGGAACCTGACGTGCAGGTCGCCGGCCGTGAGCGGGGTGAGGAAGTCAATGGCCAAGGCCACCCCCCAGAGGGAGAAGCGCGACGGCGGTGGAAGGAGCGGCGAGAGCGCCCACAGCGCGGCCGCGAGGCCGAAGCCCAGGCTGTAGCGGTTCGTAAGCGGACGGGCGGCCGGGATGTGCCAACCGGCGCGCAGGTACTCGGCGACCAGGATGAATCGGACCGCGGCGTAGGACAGCGCGAAGCCCGCCGACCGCGTGCCGAGGCCGTCGCGCGCGTGCACGGTAAGGGAGGCCACAACCACGATCAGCGCCATGGTGAGCAGGCGGTGCCCCACATCGTTGGAGTCGAATCGGGTGAGGTAGTAGGTCTGCCCGATCCAGGCCCACCACACTGGGACGAACAGGACGGCGAAGCGGAGCAGCCCCGCGGGCGTGCTGTCCGCGCTCAGGCCGAGCGCGAGCTGGGAGATGGAGGCCACGAACACCAGATCGTAGAACAGCTCCAGCCAGGTGGCGTGGCGCTCCCGCGCGGGCGCGTCGGCGGCGCGCAGCAGCGGAGGTTTGATGAGACCCTTTCTCAACATGCCGCGGCCCCGCGCATACCGTCAGCGGCCCTTGATAAAGGTCCCGTCCTGGTACTCCGCGAACGCGACGCGCAGTTCCTCCTGGGTGTTCATCACGATGGGACCATACCAGGCGATGGGCTCGCCGAGGGGCTTCCCGGTGAACAGCAGGAAGCGGACGGGTTGCTCCGCGGCGGTGATCGCGAGCTGGTCTCCATCGCCGAACAGGATCAGGCTCTCGGGTCCGACCAGGCAATCGCGATCGAGGTCGAAGTAGTTCGCGCCCTCCGCCTCATACGCATACGCGTCCCGGCCGAGATCGAAGTACCCGCGCCCTTCCACCACGTAAGCCAACACGGTGTGGCCAGGGGGAACTTCATAGCTGAGATGAGACCCAGCGGGGACGGTGAAGTCGAGGTACTGCGGATTGGTCACGATGTCGCGCACCGGCCCAGCGACGCCGCCCACCTGTCCCGCGACCACCTTCACGGCAACCCCGCCCGGCAGGGCGACCTCCGGGATATCCGCACTGATCACCTCGCGATAGCGCGGGTCCATCATTTTGTGGGAGGCGGGCAGGTTGGCCCAGAGCTGGAATCCCCAGAGCAGCCCGTCCGCGCGGCCCTTGGGCATCTCCTGGTGGATGATGCCGCTGCCGGCTGTCATCCACTGCACGTCCCCGGGGCCGATCACGCCGGCATTGCCCATGCTGTCGCCGTGCTCGACGCGCCCCTCCAAGACATAGGTGATAGTTTCGATGCCGCGGTGCGGATGCCAGGGAAACCCGGCCAGGTAATGGTCCGGGTCCGCCGAGTGGAAGTCGTCGAGCAGCAGGAACGGATCGAACTGCCGCACCGGAGGAGGACGCCCGCGCCCTCCAGGGTGGGCTTGCTTCGCAGGATCTTGGAAATCGGTCTAACCTGTGCCATGGCCATCCTCCCGGTGCAGTGTCGGCGGGAAGGCCGATGGTGTCAAGGAAGACGCGGGGGCAAGTGTTCAGGTAGGGGTTAGAGGTTAGGGGCTAGGGGATGGGGGGCAGAGGCAACGAGAAGGGGCGGGCGCTGGAGCGTCCGCCCCTCAGCCTCGGATACTGGCCGACTGGAAGTCGGCCCCACAGGGCGGGTCATGCGGCGCGGCGGAGTTCCTCGCGCTCGTGGGTCTTGCGATAGTGGTCGAAGGAGCGGTCCAACTCCCGCTTGAACTCGTCGAGGTTGAGCTCCAACGCCTTGGAGAAGGGAGCCCATCCGGCGATGAACTTGGCGTAATGGCCCGTAAACGCGATCTCCTCCTCGGTGGCGCCGTGCAGCCTGGCCATCTGCTTGGTGTAGTAAACGCAGTGGTCGCAACCGGTCGCCGCGGAAACCGCGATCCCGATGAGATCGCGGTACTTGTCCGGGATTGGGGCAGGGTCGAACTCGAAGCGCTTGATCAACTCCCACTCGAGTTCCAGCGCCCGGTCGTCCTTCATGCCCTCCAGATAGCTCGGCACTTCGCCGAACGTCTTCTTGAGTTCGTCATAGACTTCTTGTCGTGTCATGACAGTGATCCTCCACACTGGACTATCACAAGACGCGTACCCAGGCCCCAGGAGGGTCGTGTCGCGGGGGCACGCGGAGGGTGAGGTCAGGAGCACAGGGCGACGCTACTGCCCCAGGCCCAGCGCGGCCGCGCCGAAGAGCGCGCTCTGCGCGCCGAGCGCGGCGGGGACGATACGGAGGTCGCGGGTACTCTCGGGAACGGCGTGGCGCTGCACGGTCTTGCGGAGGGGCGTAAAGAGACAGTCGCCGGCCTGCGAAACGCCGCCGCCAATCACCACGATCTCGGGGTTCACGAGGTTGACCGCGCCAGCGAGGGCGAGGCCGAGGTGCGCGCCGGCCTGGGCGATGACGCGCGCGGCGAGCGCATCGGTGGGCGCGGCCTCGGCGACGTCCTTGGCGGTGAGTTCAGCGA
>CAZUGW010000074.1:0-6110 GCA_964620055.1 uncultured bacterium | reverse complement strand
TCAGCGAGGGAACGCAGCAGGGAGGGTTCGTCACCTGCGAGCGCCTCCCGCGCGGCGCGGGCGATGGCCGGGCCGGCCGCGACCGCCTCCAGGCAGCCGCGACGGCCGCAAGAGCATTCGGGGCCGTCGGGCACAATCAGCGTATGGCCGAGTTCGCCGGCCATGCTGTTCGCACCGCGGTGCACCCGGCCGTTGAGCACCAACCCCGCGCCGATCCCGGTGCTGACGGTGACGTAGAGCACGTGCTCGCAGCCCCGCGCTGCGCCGAAGACGGCCTCGCCGAGCGCGGCGGCGTTGGCGTCGTTGTCCATGACCACCGGGAGGTTCGTCTGCTGAGAGACGAGGTCGCGAAGAGGAACCCCCTCCCAGCCAGGGAGGTGGTGGCAAGTAACAGTCGTGCCTGACGGGAAGTCCACCGGCCCGCCGAAGCTGACGCCGACGCCGCGCAGGTCCGACCAGCGCACTCTCGCCTCGCGCACGGCCGTCTCGCTCATGGCAGAGAGCGTGGCGAGCACCTCCTCCGGCGTGGCGGTCGGCTCGGTGGGGACCATGACGGAGGAGAGGACTTCGCCGTCGGCGGTGAGGAGGCCGACGGCGAGTTTGGTCCCACCGATATCGAGGGCCAGCACCGGCACGCTTACTTCTCTTTCTCCACGGGATTACGGAGCGTCCCGATCCCCTCGACGTAGGCCTCCATGACATCGCCGGGCTTGACAGGCGAGATGCCCTCCGGCGTGCCGGTGGAGATCAGGTCGCCGGGTTCGAGCGTGATGTACCGGCTGAGGCTGGCGATGAGTTCCGGGATCTTGAAGATCAGGTTGCTGGTATTGCTCTCCTGGCGAACCTCACCGTTCACGGTCAGCTTCAGTTCTAGGCTGTGCGGGTCCGGGATCTCGTCCGGCAGGGCAATGCACGGGCCCAGCGGCCCGAAAGTGTCGAAGCTCTTGCTCAGGAACCACGGGTGCGAGGCGGCCATGTCGCGGGTCTGCATCTCGCGCGCGGTAACATCGTTGAGGATGGTGTAACCGGCGACGTGCTGCATGGCCTCCTGGCGGCGAATGTGCTTGCCGCCCTTGCCGATGACGACGGCGAGCTCGACCTCGTGGTCCACGCGGCCGGCGTCCTTGGGGATCAGGACGGGCTCCTCGGGGCCGATGATGCTCGACGTAGCTTTCATGAAGAAGACCGGCTCCTTGGGCGGCTCGTGGCCGGTCTCGGCGGCGTGGGCGGCGTAGTTGCGGCCGAGCGCGATGATGCGGTTGGGGAGGAAGGGCGGGAGCAATTCCGCCTCCTCGACCAGCATCGCATCCAGCAGGTCGTGGTCCTCCAGAAAGCCCAGCACATCCTGGAACACTTCCGGGATGAACAGCTCGGCGTCAATTAGCTCCTCGATGGAAAGCAAGGCCGGGCTGGGGTCCATCCCTTCCGCGGCGAGGAACGTCAGGAAGGCGCGCGAGAAGTCCAGCACCTCCTCGCCATGCAACAGGCCGACAGTGGGTTCGCCGTCCAGATCGAAGGTCACGACTCGCATCTCATTGTCCTTTCGTGGCTACTGAGGTCGCTGCATCAGTTCCAACGCATTTCCGTCCGGGTCAGAGAAGAAGGCGATGCGCAGGCCGGAGTCCACGGTGGTCGGAACCATGGTGAACTCCACGCCCGCGGCCTTCAGCCGCTCGTACTCCGCGTCAATGTCGTCAACCAGCAGGGCGAGGTGTTTGAAGCCGACGGCGCGGTTGGCGGCGGGGGCGGCCGCGGCGTCGCCGGCGCCGAACAGCTCGATTTGCGTGCCGCCGAGGGAGACGAAGATAATGGTGCCACTGTGGCTGGTCTCCAGCCGGCCGCTCTCCTTGAACCCGAGCAGGTCAATGAAGAACCGCGCGGCGCGGTGCACGTCGGTCGTTACCAGCGCGAGATGATCCAGGTCTTTGATCATGAAGGGCTCCTGATTGGGTGGTGAAGGGGTATTCGCCTGCGGGTCGGTTGGACCTGCTTTTCGAGGAGTCGAAGAGGCGAAGAGGCGAAGAGGCAACGAGGGGGAAATTCGGAGGGGTGGGGGAGAGGGGAGGACCGGAGGCAAGGATATGGACAAGGTGAAAGTGGCGATCATCGGCGCGGGGTCAATGGTGAACAGCGCGCACGCGCCGTCGCTGGCGATACTGGAGGACGTAGCTCTGGTAGGCGTGTGCGATCTGAATCTCGCGGCGGCGGAGGAGACGGCGGGGAAGTTCGGGATCCCGAAGGCCTACACCGATTATCGGCAGATGATCGAGGAAGCAAAGCCCGACGCGGTGTGGATCGTGCTCTGGCCGCACCTGGTGGTGGACATCGCCAACAACGTGATGGCGATGGGCAAGCACGTGTTCATGGAAAAACCGCCGGGGGTGTACACGGAGCAGACGCGGCAGATGGCGAATACCGCGAAGCGCCACGGCGTGCTCACCTGCGTCGGGTTCCAGCGGCGGTATACGCCGATCACCGCGCACTGTCGGGAGCGGGTGTTGGCGCGGGGGCCGATGTACCAGACGATCTCCACGTTCATGAAGTGGTACGATGGCGGGCCGTACTACGGCGGCGGGACGGACGTGCTGTACTCCGACGTAATCCACGCGGTGGACGCGTTGCGGTGGATGGCGGGAGGCGAGGTGCAAGATGTGTACAGCGATATCAAGGCCCATGGCACGGAGTATGCCACCGCGCACAACGCGTTCGTGCGCTTCGACAACGGCGCGGTGGGCTATCTCCAGGCGAACTGGCGGGTCGGCGCGCGGCAGTTGCGTATGGAGATGCACGGGGACGGGATCTCGTGCCTGGTGACGCCCGAAGAGGGGGCCGTTATCTATGAGAAGGGCAAGCCGGCCGAGACGCTGGTGGCGGCCGAACTCGCGGGCGGGCCGGAGATGTTCCGCATCGGGTTCCTGCAAGAGGCCCAGCACTTCATCGCCTGCATCAGGAGCGGCCGGCAGCCTGACACGAACCTGTCGGAGGCGCTGAAGACGATGAAGCTGTGCGATGAGATCAGTAGGAATAGCCCGAAGTGGACGGAGGAGTAGGGAGGAAGGGAGGCAGGGAGGAAGGGAGGAGGCGAGATGTCAGATCCGCGCGATGCGCTGAAGACGGAGGAGGAGCGACAGTTATATGACATGTTCACTCTGATCGCTGAGGATCCAGAAGAATGCGACGTGTCCTGGGCCTGGCCCCTATTTGTGGAGGCGGTGGAGCAGGATGACGCGCTAGCAGAACAAGAGCAGCGCGAGGCTGCCCTACGGAGCGGTGGAGATTCCTAGCCGGCCCCCTTCGTTGACACCCCCTCGCGCTTTCGGGCATAATGCCGCCTGATGTGATTCCGTGGTTGGTAGGAGTCAGCCCCTTGAACGAACGACAATTGCTGATGATTCCTGGCCCGACGCCGGTTCCGGAATCCATCCTGCTCTCCGGCGCGAGGCCGATGGTGAACCATCGCGGCCCGGAGGTGGCGAAGCTGATCGGGGAGTGCACCGAGGGGCTGAAGCGCGTCTTCCAGACCAAGCACGAGGCCTTCATTCTCACGTGCTCGGGCACGGGCGGGCTGGAGGCGGCGGTGGTGAACACGCTGTCGCCGGGGGATAAGGTGCTGTCGGTGAGCATCGGCGTGTTCGGCGACCGACTTGCCACCATCGCCAAGACCTATGGCGCGCAGGTCGAGAGCCTGAACTTCCCTTACGGAACGGCGGCCGATCCGCAGCAGGTCAAAGCCCGCCTGGTCGCCGACTCCGGCAAGGAGCTCAAGGCCGTCCTGATCACGCAGAACGAGACCTCCACCGGGGTGTGCAATGACCTCGCGACCATCGGCCCGATGGTGCGGGAGCACGGAGCGCTGCTGCTCGTGGACGGGATTAGCTCGCTCCTGGCGATGGACTCGCAGATGGACAACTGGGGTCTGGATGTCGTCGTCGCGGGGTCGCAGAAGGCCTTCATGATCCCGCCGGGCCTCTGCTTCGTGGCTGTCAACGACCGCGCGATGGCGGCGATGGACACCGCGAAGATGCCCCGCTTCTACCTTGATTTGAAGAAGGCGAAGCAGTACCTGGAGCAGGGCCAGACGCCGTGGACGCCGGCGGTGCCACTGATCTGGCAGCTCGGCGACGCGCTGAAGATGATTGAGGCGGAGGGGTTGCAGAACTCGTTCGCCCGGCACGCGCGGCTCGCGGCGATGACCCGCGCGGGGGCGAAGGCGCTGGGCCTGACGCTCTTCGCCGCGGACGAGAGCCGCGCCAGCAACGCGGTGACCTCCCTCCGTCGGCCGGAGGGGATCGCGACGGCCGACCTGCGCAAGCTGATGCGGGACAAGTATGCGATAGTGATCTCCGGCGGTCAGGGGAAGATCAAGGACGATATCTTCCGCATCGGCCACCTCGGGTTCGTGGGCGAGAAGGAGATCATCGCCACCCTGGGCTGCTTGGGGTTGGCGCTGAAGGAACTAGGGCAGCCGGTGGATCCCGCGGCGGGCGTGGCGGCCGCGATGGCCGTGCTGGGAGGGTAGGCGATGACCGCGGCGCGCAAGTGGAAGGTGCTGGTCAGCGATAAGCTCTCGGAGGAGGGACTGGCGGCGGTGCGCGCCCATCCCGACGTCGAGGTGGTGGTGAAGACCAGCCTCACGCCGGAGGAGTTGCTGACCGAGATCAAGGACGCCGACGCGCTGCTGGTCCGCAGCGCCACGCAGGTGACGGCGGAGGTGATCGCGGCGGGCGAGAAGCTCGCGGTGATCGGCCGCGCGGGAGTGGGCGTGGACAACATTGACGTGGACGCGGCCACCCGGCGCGGGGTAGTGGTATGCAATTCCCCCGAGGGAAACACCGCGGCGGCGGCGGAGCACACGTGGGCGCTCCTGCTCTCCCTGGCGCGCAGCATCCCCGCCGCCGACGCGTCGGTGAAGGCGGGCGAGTGGAAGCGCAGCGCGTTCGTGGGCGTGGAGCTGCTCAACAAGACGTTGGGCGTGATTGGTCTCGGGAAGATCGGCAGCGAGGTCGCGGCGCGGGCGGGCGCGTTCGGAATGAGGGTGCTGGGTTATGACCCGTTCGTCTCCGCGGAGCACGCGGGGCGGCTCGGCGTGGAAGTAGTGCCGCTGCCGGAACTGCTGGCGGAGGCCGACTTCATCACGCTGCACGTGCCTCTCACCAAGGACACGCGGGGCCTGCTGAACGCGGAGAGCCTGAAGAAGCTCAAGCCCGGTGCGCGCATCGTCAACTGCTCCCGCGGCGGTGTCGTGGACGAGCAGGCGCTGGCTGACGCCGTGGCCTCCGGTCAGGTCGCGGGAGCGGCCTTGGATGTGTTCGAGTCCGAGCCGCCGGGCGACAGCCCGCTGCTCAAGCTGGACAATGTGGTGCTGACCCCGCACCTGGGGGCCTCCACCGCGGAGGCCCAGGTCAAGGTCGCGGTGGACGTGGCCCAGCAGGTGCTGGACGTCTTGCAGGGCAAGCCGGCCCGCAGTGCGGTGAACGTGATCCCGGTGAGCTCGGAAGTGCTGCGCATCCTCGAACCGTACATGAAGCTGGCGGAGAAGCTGGGCCGGTTGCAGGGGCAACTCGCGGAGGGACCGCTCACCTCGGTGGAGCTGACCTACGCGGGCGAGCTGGCGGAGGAGGATTCGCGGATGCTGACGCGCTCCTTCCTCAAGGGCCTGCTGGCGCCCATTCTCGATATCCCGGTGAACATCGTGAACTCGGCCTTGATCGCGCAGACCCGCGGATTGAAGGTGACCGAGTCGCGCAGCAGCGACGCGGTGGATTACGTGAGCTTGATTAGCTCTCGTGTTGCCACCGACGGCCAGTCACAGGTGATCGCGGGCACGCTATTCGGCCGGAGCGAGCCGCGCATCGTGCGCATGGATAGCTACCAGGTAGACTTCTCCCCGACAGGGCACATGCTCGTCTCCATTCACATTGACAAGCCGGGGATGATCGGCCGGGTCGGCATGTTGCTGGGCGAGCGTAACATCAACATCGGCGGGATGAATGTGGGGCGTCTCCAGCGCGGCGGCCGCTCCGTGATGGTGCTTTCCCTAGATAACCCCATCCCGCCCAGTGTCATGGACGAAATCCGCCAGATAGACGGGATTACCAGCGCGACGTTGG
>CAZUGW010000073.1:9973-11693 GCA_964620055.1 uncultured bacterium | reverse complement strand
AGGAGCGGCCTCTCTCTCCGTACCTCAGTCGGTTATTCCACAACTCTCGGAGAAAGGATAGGGGCTTCCGCCCTGGGCGGAAACCCCCAGACCCTAAACCCTAGACCCTACCCCTCCAGCGCGATCACATCTATCTCCACCCCGATCCCCAGCGGCAGGTTCGCCGCTTCGATCGTGGTCCGCGCCGGTGGGTTCTCAGGGAAGAACGTGGCATAGACCGCGTTCATAGCGGCGAAATCTTCGATCCGATCGAGATAGACGTTCGTCTTCACCACCCGGTCCAGCGACGACCCCGCCGCCTCCAGGATGGCGCGAACGTTGCTCAGCACCAATTCCGTCTGTGACCTGATGTCCCCGCGCAGCACCTCCCCCGTCCCCGGATCAACCGGCCCTTGGCCTGACACGAACACAAACCCCCCCGCCTTAACCGCCGGCGAATACGGCCCCTTCGGCGCGGGCAGCTTGTCCGAGACGACGATCTCCTTGTCAGCCATAGCTCTCTCCTTCTGGCGTTTTCCCCCGTCTTCTCTCCCCTCTCCCCAATCCCCTAGGCCTGATTCGCGACGCCCTACAAAGACCTCGGCCCGGCGTGGGGACAACGCCGGGCCGAAGATGGCGCGGGAGGGAATTGCGCCAGAGCTTGGTCTCCCGTCAGCAGGACGACAACGCCCTGGGAACGGGAGGAATATGTCATCCGGGCGGCGGGCGCTCGCCAGAGCGAGCGGTGGCTGCGCGGGAGGAGGCGCCGCCGCGGATGATCGCCTGTATCTTCTCTCCCTGGTCGCGCCTTCTGTCGAACTCACTGACAGAGCCGGCGCTCCGATCTCCTTTCGGCCCACTCCGGGCCATGCGCGAAAGGGCTGCCGCAGATGCCCTGCCCTGGGGAGCCTTGCTCGACTCCGTTCAGGCCTGTCATCTCCGGCAGCCCTTTCGGCTGCTACGATCAGGTTATTCCATAGACGGGGGGAAGTGTGAGATGGGTTTTCGCATGGCTAGCAAGCGGATGAATCTCCGCAGGATTCCCCCGCCGCCGGGGGGAACCTCCTCTCTGGGTATCCTTCTCTATGACTCCCCATCGCTCGCCGCCGGCGGGCGCAGAGATAGCATGACCACAGCGAAGCATGAACCAGGCGCGGAGCGCCCCGCGGGCGAGTCGCGGGGTATTCAGGTCTGTCTGCTCACCCTTTACCTTCACGAGTCTCTGGGGGTGCGGCAGATCAGTTCGGTGCTACGCGCCCACGGGCATGAGGTCGCGCTGATCTTCTTCAAGGAGTTCCGCTGGGGCGAGTTCAGCGCGGTCAAGCCCCAGGAGGAGGAACTGCTGCTCTCGCTGCTGCGGGACCTGAAGCCCCAGTTGGTCGGGATCAACCTCACCTCCTCCTTTGTCGCCGACCTGGCCTACGGGCTGTCCGAGAAGATCAGAGCCGGCCTCGGCGTGCCCACCATCTTCGGCGGGGCCCACGCCTCCTCCGCGCCGGAGGAGTGCCTGGAGCACGCCGATTTCGTCTGCGTGGGCGAGGGTGAGGAGGCGATAGTGGAGTTGGCCGACGCGCTCGCCGCAGGCCGGCCCACGGACGCCATCGCCAACCTTTGGACCAAGGTGAACGGGGAGGTGCGCCGCAACGACGTGCGGCCACTCACCCAGGACCTGGACCTTTACCCCCCCGTCGCCTATGGCGAGCCGGGGTCGTACTTCATCGAGGAAGGGTATGTGCAAGAA
>CAZUGW010000073.1:4366-9953 GCA_964620055.1 uncultured bacterium | reverse complement strand
CTCCTCGCGATGTATCACACCACCGCCTCCCGGATGGCGTGCCCCTTCAACTGCACCTTCTGCGGGAGCGTGTACTTGCGGCGTGAGCTCTACGCGGGTAAGGGCCCGGTGCGGCGCTACCGCAGCGTGGGCGCGATTCTGGAGGAGGTGCAGCGGGCGCGGGAGCGCAACGGGCAGTTCCAGTTGGTCCAGTTCTGGGACGAGGTATTCGCCGCAGGCGCGCCCCCGGGCTGGGTGGACGAGTTCTGCGCGCGCTGGCCGCAGGAGGTCGGCCTGCCCTTCGGGATCTGGTCCCACGGGGCGATGGTGACCGAGGAGTTGATCTCCAAGCTGAAGGCCGCGGGGCTGGTCGGGGTGGTGATCGGGATCGAGGCGTTTCGGTGCCGCCTGGCTGCACTCGGCTTGATCGAGAGCGGCTCGGAGCAGGTGCGCAAAGAAGTGCTCGGGAGAAAGGAAAGCAACGCCCGTATTCTCCAGTCCGCGGAGATTCTGAAGCGTTACGAGGTCGAGACCGGGTACGACTTCATCCTCGATATCCCGTGGCTGACGGAGGAGAACTGCGAGGGGACTTACGATCTCATCATGCAATTGCCGCGACCCTTCAACGTCGGGCTGCACAGCCTGTCGTTCCTACCCCGCACGGGAATCGCCGCGCGCGGCCTGGCCGAGGGCGTAATCCGGCCGGAGCAGATCGGGCGCGCCGACAAGCCCCTGGCCGAGCGGTTCGAGCTGCACTATTGGAAGTACCGCCTGGACGCGCGCAGCCGGAAGGCGGCCTACTGGCACAGCCTGATCTACCTCGCGGGGATGCCCTTCGTGCCCTACTCGCTCTTGCGGCGGCTCAGAAAGCTCAAGCCCGTCCTGCAATTCTTCCCCCAGCCCCTCATCATCGCCGCGGAGGCCGCGCGCATCAAGCAGGCCACCGGCGAGACAAAGCTCTTCCCGGCCCTTGCCGCGGTCTACCCCGGCCTCGCCGGCTTCCTGGCCCGCCACCCCAGGCTGGGACGGGCGGTCAACGCAGTGATCCGCCGCGGCGGACGAATCGCGCGACGCGTCCTGCACGTCTAGTTCCGCTTTCGCCATTTCGCGTCACCCCCGCAGGCGAATCCCAGAGGGAGGAGAACTATGGTCCGACTACCTCTCCCCGAAGGAACGCCATGTCGAAGTCGGCCACGGTAAGCAAAGAGCAGGTGCGATGCCAGGACCAGTGCCAGGCGCGGTGCTGCCGCTACATCACGGTGCAGATTTCCGCGCCCAAGCGCAAGTGCGATCTCGATGAACTGAGCTGGTTCCTCGCCCACGAGCAGGTCACCGTCTACGTCGAGTCCCGTCGCTGGCATCTTGAGCTTCGCACGCGGTGCAAGTACCTGACCGCCGATAACCTCTGCGCCACCTACGAGACGCGGCCGGAGGTGTGCCGCGAGTATCATACCGAGACGTGCGAGTACCCCGCGCGGCCCAAGCACACCCTGGAGTTCGACCAGATGGAGGATTTCGACGCGTGGCGGGCCAAGCAGCGGCAGGAGCGGAAAGTCAAGCGCGCCGCCAAGGCGCGCCAGTAAAGGGGGCGGAGTTGTCCAGACCACGCGTGTTCGTCGTTCCGAGCGGCAAGCTGCAAGCGCAGCTTTTCCCGGCGCAGGTGCGCGAGGCGCTCGCCGCCTTCGCCGATCCCAGCTACAATGACATCACCGAGCGCCTCACCTCCGAGCAGTTGGCCGCGTGTCTGGCTGACTGCGAGGGCGTGCTGACCGGCTGGGGAACGCCCAAGTTCACCCCCGAGGTGCTGGACGCCGCGCCGACGTTGCGGGTCATCTCCCACGCGGCCGGGAGCGTGAAGTTCCTGATTCCGGAGCCGGCGAGCGAGCTCTTCCAGCGCGGCCTCAAGGTCACCTGCGCCACCGAGACCATGAGCCGTTACGTCGCCGAGCACACCCTCGGCCTGACCATCGCCTGCCTCCGCCGCCTCTCCCAGTTCCGCGAGGAGATGAAGGGCACGGACCTCTGGTGGGGCACGTTCTGCGAGCCCGCGCCAGACACCCTGGTAGAACAGCGCGTGGGATTGGTGGGCCTGGGCAACATCTCGTGGGAATTCGTGCGCCTGCTCAAGCCCTTCGGGTGCGAGCTTTGGGCCTACAGCAAGCACGCCGACCCGGCGCGCGTCGCCGCCGAGGGGATCAAGCTGGTGGAACTCGACGACCTGCTGGCGAACTGCAAAGTGATCTGCCTCTTTGCCGCCGTGCGCCCCGACACCATCAAGATGATCAGCCGCGACCGGCTCAAGCTGATCCAAGACAACGCGGTGCTGGTGAACACCGCCCGCGGCGCGCTGATTGACGAAGAGGCCCTCCTCGAAGAGCTCAAGACGGGCCGCTTCACTGCCGGCCTGGACGTCACCGAGCCCGAGCCGCCCGCCGCCGACTCTTCGCTCCGCACGCTGCCCAACGTCCTGCTTGCCCCCCACGTCGGCGGCCCTGTCCCCAGCCGCTACTGGGACATGTCCGCGTTCGCGGTCGAGGAACTGCGGCGCTTTTTCAGCGGCGAACCCCTACGGGCGGAAGTGACGGAGAAGCGGCTGGAGGGGATGGCGTAGCGGAGAGCAGTGGCGTGCCGCGCTCGGCCGCCTTCCGCACCGCGGCCGGGTCGAGGATGGACTTGCGCAGCCGGATCGCCGTCGGCGTCACCTCCACCAACTCGTCCTCCGCGATCCAGGCGAGGGCGCCATCGAGAGTGAGCGTGCGCGGGACGTCGAGCCCCTCGTCCACTTCTTTGTTCGACTGGCGGTGGTTGGTGAGCTGCTTCTTCTTGCAGGGATTGCAGGGGAGGTCGCCGGGGCGGGAGTTCTCCCCCACGATCAGGCCCTGGTAGATGCGATCCATAGGCGAGACGAAGAGCATGCCGCGGGCCTGGAGGTTCTCCAGTTGCCAGCCGGTGGCATCACCGGATTCGGTGGCCACCATGGAACCGCGCGTGCGATGCACGACCTCGCCCCGCCAGGGGCCGTAGCCGACGAAGCGGGCGGACATGAGGCCCAGGCCGCGGGTGTCGGTGAGGAACTCGGCGCGATAGCCGATGAGGCCGCGGGTGGGGATCTCGTACTCGAGGGTGATGACTCTGAGGCCGGTGTTGGACATGCTGACGATCTCGCCCCTGCGCTTGGCGAGCTTCTCGATGACGATCCCCTGGAACTCCTCGGGGATGTTCACGACCAACTGCTCGAGGGGTTCGAGCAGGTTTCCGTGCTCGTCACGTTTGGTGATGACCTCCGGCCGCGAGACGCACAGTTCGATGCCCTCGCGGCGCATCTCTTCGATGAGGATGCCGAGGTGCAGCTCGCCGCGACCTGAGACCTTCACGCCGTCGGCCCGGCCCAGGTCCTCGACGCGCAACGCGACGTTGACGCGCAGCTCGCGCGCCAGGCGCTCTTTGATCTGGCGGAGGGTGAGCACCTTACCGTCGCGGCCCGCGAGCGGGCTGGTATTGACCAGGAAGAACATGGACACCGTCGGCTCTTCGATCTCCAGCGGCGGAAGGGCCGGGCTCTCCAGTTCAGGCGTGGAGAGGGTGTCGCCGATGGTGATCTCTTCCGGGCCGGAGATCCACACGATGTCGCCCGCGGCGATCTCCTCCATTTCCACACGCTCCAGGCCGCGCATCACCCAGAGGTGGGTGGAGCGCGCCTGCTCGTGGCCGGTGACGTCCCATTCGCCGACGCGGCGGTGGTGGTCGCGCCACTGGGTGGAAGTGCGCACCAGTAGGTCGCCGACACGATGGGAGCCCTGCAGCACGCGCCCGCAGCCGATCCGGCCGAGGTGGTCGTTCCAGGCGAGGGTGCTGACTTGCATGCGGAAGGGCGCCTCGCGATCCACCGGGGGCGCGGGCACCTCGGCGATGATCAACTGGAAGAGCGCGTCCAGGCCCTGCGGCGTGTCGAGGGCGAGGTCGCGCACCATCCAGCCGTGCAAGGCCGACCCGTAGATGACAGGAAAGTCGGCCTGGGTGTCGCTGGCGCCCAACTCGAGGAAGAGGTCGAAGGTCTTATCGAGGGCGGCGTTGGCATCGGCGTTGGGGCGATCGGCCTTGTTCACCACCACGATGGGACGCAGGCCGAGACGCAGCGCGCGCATCAGCACGTAGCGAGTCTGGGGCATGGGACCTTCGTTGGCATCCACCAACAGGAGCACGGAGTCCACCATGGAGAGCACGCGCTCGACCTCGCCGGAGAAGTCGGCGTGGCCGGGGGTGTCAATGATGTTGATGAGGTAGCCCCCCCACTCGACGGTGCAGTGCTTGGCGCGGATGGTGATGCCGCGCTCGCGCTCGAGTTCGTAGGTATCCATCGCCCGCTCTTCCACGCGCTGGTTCTCTCGGAAGGTGCGAGTGGCGCGGAAGATGGCGTCAATGAGCGTGGTCTTCCCGTGGTCAATATGGGCCACGATGGCCAGGTTTCTGATCTTTTCCACGCGGGTCATGAGGGGGGCAGCGTCCTTTCCCGGCACAACACGAAACGCCCGAGGATTCCCCGACTCGAGCGTTACTTTAGTATACCACACGGTGTCAAGCATTTCGGCCGGACGCCCGGAGTGACCGGCGCGAGGGCCGAGGCCCGGGTCAGCGTCCCTTCCCGTTCGGCGAGGGAGCGAACTGACGGAACCGCCCCTGCTCATCCGTCACCCGCGTGAAGCTCAGAGGCCTGGTGTAGTTCGAGAAGTAGGACCGCGAGGGAAGCGGTGGCAGATCGGCCCCCAGACACTCACTGAGCGCGAAGCGCAGCACGTTGACGGTGGTGATGTGGTCGTCCAGCTTTCCCGGGGCGCCATCCGGCAGACGGACCGCGACCAGGATGGAGAACTTCTCCCGCAGGTCCGTCTTCTCCAGGTGATCCCAGTCCAGGCGAGAGCCGGGACCGTGATCCGACATGATCACGATCGCGGTGGGCCGCTCCGCCGCGACCAGGATATCGTCCACCAGCTTTTGCACGCGCGCGTTCACGAACTCCACCTGTTCGTAGTAGGCCCTCCGATAGGTCTCCCGGCTGCCCCGGAACTCCAGTCCGCCCTCCACCGACTTCATGCTTCCGTCGGGACGGAAGATGAACGGAGGGTGCGGGCAGACAATGTGGGCGAAGACGAACGTGGGACGATGGCTTCGCGCGACCGAGGCGACATGGGTGAAGTTATAGAGCACTATCTCTGCGCGCGCATGGTCCGCGTCTAGCGCAGCCAGCTGCGATCTCAACAACAAGGAAAGCGGTGTCAGAGAGATTAGCGCCGTCTCGAACTCGCTGAACTGCCCCGTCCGTTTGGGGGGATGCCAAGCCTCCGAACTCGGCAGTTCCGTCGCCCAATAGCCGCTAGGGAAGGGAACGATCTGATAGCCCTGTTTCCGGAGAAAGCTGAACGTGCGGTTGTTCGCGATCAATTCCGGCAGATCCAAGCGCCCCAGCGGATGCTCTTCGTCGGCTAGAGCTTGCAGATAGTCCAGATTCAGGCAGGAGCTCAGGGAGAGCTGGGTGTGCGCGTAGTTGCTGCGGCTCTCCTTCGCGACCTGGAACCCACGACTGCGTAGAAAGTCTAGGAATGGCTGATTG
>CAZUGW010000073.1:228-4329 GCA_964620055.1 uncultured bacterium | reverse complement strand
TAGCCGTCGAGGACGATGAAGAGGATGTGCGGCTTCACACTTGCCGCACGGGCGCGCGCCGTCACCTGACTCGTCGGCGGGCCGAAATGATGGCGCAAGCGCTTGACTTCATACTGCCCGATCGGCAGCGCTTGCAGTGCGACCAGGACGATCCCGACCAGATTGAGCACGTTGGAGGGATGCCTGAAATCGCGGCGCGTACCCGCGAGGAGTACGACGATGACCACCAGAGGCACCGCGTACAGCATGGGGCTGACGGCTTCGGCGAGAGCATCCTGAGGCGCGAACCAGCTTTGCCAGTGACTGCAGGTGAAGAACCAGAGCCAGAAGAGAGAGGCCAGCACTGCCCCCCGCGGGCCGGCACGTGTCACGCGCACACTTAACCACCACACTGCGGTCCCCGCTGCCAGCGCCAGCAGTGCCGGGAGCCACAGGTCCCACAGACGCACGTCCGCGAGATTGCCCGTATAGAGCAAGAGGATCGGCAGCAGAGCAAAGCAGAGCGGATGAACCACAGGCGCCAGGAGACGTGGCTTCGGCCCTCCAGGTGACGTCATCGCTTCCTGAGCCGCAGTCTGCATGCTTACTATCTTCTACGCTGTTCGCCTCTCTCCTAGGAGGGCCGCTCTTCTGGCGGCGTAGACGAAGTCGAGGCCATGGATCATGAAGCTAACCTCGCCTGCCGCGCCGGGGCCACCGACCGAGGCTAGAGAATTCCGAACCGACCGGCCTGGCGAAGCGACGGTCGAGCACTACTCGCTCATCGTGTCTTCTGGCGCGCAGCCTCGAACCGCCGGAACCGCCCCTGCTCATCCGTCACCAGGATGAGGTTCTGAGAATCCCTGAAGTGAGAGAAGTAAGAGCGTGACGGCAGTGGCGGCAGGTCGGCTCCCAGGCACTGGCTGAGCACGAAGCGCAACACATTGACTGTGGAGATGTGGTCATCCAGCTTCGCGGTCTTGCCCTCTGGAAGGCGGATGGCGACCAAGGTGGAGAACCGCTCCCGCAGGTCCACCTTGTCGAGATGGCTCCAGTCCAGGCGAGAGCCGGGGCCGTGATCGGACATCAGCACGATGGCGGTGGGCCGCTCCGCCGCGACGAGGATCTCGTCCACCACGGTCTCCACGTGCCGATTCACGAACTCCACCTGCTCGCGGTACCCGTTCACGTACTCCTCCTGGGTGCCGCGGAACTCCAAGCCGTCCTCCAGGCCCACCGACTTGAGAGGCCCCACCATGCTCCCGTCGCGATGGAAGATGAAGGGAGGGTGCGGGCAGACGACGTGGGCGAAGACGAAACTGGGGCGAGGGCTACGGGCGACGGAGGCGAGGTGCGCGAAGGTATACAGCACCGTTTCCCCGCGGACGTGGTCCGCATCGAGGGACCTTCCCAGTCGCGACCGCAACAGCAGAAAGAGCGGCGTGGCGGAGACCAGGGCGGTCTGGAACTCACTCAACTCGCCTATCCGGCGAGGCGGCTGGCGCACCTTCACCCCGGGCATCTCCGTGGCATAGTACCCGCTGGCGAACGGAACGATCTCGTAACCCTGTTCCCGAAGGAAAGCGAACACGCGATTCTCCGCGATGAGCTGCGGCAGTTGCAGGCGGTCGCGTGGGTGCTCTTTGTCCGTCAGCGCGTCCAGGTACTCCAGGTTCAGGCAGGAGCTTAGCGAGAGCTGGGTTTGGCAGTAGTTGGAGCGGCTCTCCTTCGCGATCTGGAAGCCGCGGCTGTGCAGGAAGCTGAGGAAGGGCCGGTTGTCATAGTGGTAGATGTCGGCCAGCACATCGGCGCGGGCGTAGCCGTCGAGCACGATGAAGTAGAGGTGCGGCCGCACCTCTCCCGCCGCCGCCCGCGCCTCCACCCGCGGCGCCGGCGGGACGGGACGGTACCGGAGGCGCTTCACCTCATAGCGCCCGATGGTCAGCACCTGCAGTGCCACCAGGACGACGGCGATCAGGTTGAGCGCGCCCGAGGGGTGTTTGAGGTCGCGGCGGGTGGACACCAGGAGGCCGACGATCACCACCAGCAGCACTCCGTAGAGGATCTGACTGGCGGCCTCGGTGGGCGCGTCCTCCGGCGCGAGCCACCGCTGCCACTGGCCATAGGCGAAGAACCATAGCCAGAAGAGGGAGGCGAGCACTGCGCCCCGAGGCCGAGCGCGCGTCACACGCGCGCTGACCCACCACACGAGGGCCCCGGCCGCCAGCGCCAGCACGGCCGGAGGCCACAGGTCCCCCAGGCGCACATCGCCGAGGTTGCCGGTGTAGAGAACCAGCACCGGCAAGAGCGCGAAGCACACGGGATGCACCAGGAGCGACCGGATAGGTGGCTCCGGGCCTGCCTTCGACATCACACCTCTCGGATCCGCGGCGCGGGACACTAGCTGAAGACTACCACCTTTCTGCAGTCGGCGGCCCATCTCCTGCGCGGCGCGGGGCGGAGCCGTTTGTGCCGGCACGAAGACAAGGGGGAAGCCGCACGTGCGGAAACATCCACCCGGAGGTATCCACTATGGCGCTTCGACCGGTGAACACTGTCATCACGCTGGCGGGAGACGACATCGTCCAACTGCAGGAGGTGCTGATTGACGAGGACCCAGACGGCGCGCTCGCGTTTCTTCGGGACGTGATCGGTGAGAAGCTGCGCTGCGCTCAGACCGAGTCGCATCGGCCCGAGTTCGAGGGAGGGACCGGCAAGGAAGGCGCGCATTACCTCCAGAAGGGCGAGGGGCACACGACGTAGCTACTCGGCCTCCCCTCGCACGCCCTCCAGCCCCTCCTTCACCAACCACGGGACCATCAGCAGCGCGGCGACCGGGTCGGCCCAGGTCCACCCGAGGTATGCGTTGGCGGCCAGACCGAGGAGCAAAGTGAGGGAAAGGTAGGAGCAGGCCAGGGTTTCCTTTGCCTCCGCGCGGAGGGCGACGCTCCCCAGGCCCGCGGCGGCGCGGAGCTTGGCCCAGGCAATGATTGGCATCGCCACCAATGACGCGGCGGCGAGGATGATCCCGACGACGCTCTCCGCCGGCGCCCGGCCGCCGAAGAGCGTCCATACCGACACCGCCGCGACATAGACGGCGAGGGCGAAGAAGGTCATCCCGACGAACCGGTACACCCTCCGCTCGGCCGCCTCCAGCGCCTCCTCGTCCGCGCCGTTCGCCTCCACTCGCAGCCGCCACAGCAGCGCGACCGACGCCGCGATCTCGATCACACTGTCCAGCCCGAACCCGACCAGCGCGATGCTTCGCGCGGTCGCGCCCGCCCACAGCGCGACGACGGCCTCGATCGTGTTGTAGAGGATCGTCGCGCCCACCAGCCAGAGCGCGACGCGGGTCCAATTGCGGAGGGGAGGAGTCGAAGTCACGCTCCGAGTCTATCTCTCGCGGGGACGGCCGACAAGAGCCGGGGCCCGGCGGAATCCGCCGGGCCCCGGGGTTGGTCGCACTCGCACCGCGGCTAGTTCAGCGTGAACTTCACCCGCGTCACGTCAATCGAGGTGTCGTAGTTGTTGGCGCTACCCGGGCAGCCGCAGTAGTCAATGACCATTTCTCCCGCGGCGCTCAGGTAGGCAGAGACGTTCGTCGTCTCCCAAGAGAAGTCCGTATCGGTGGTGTACCACGGGCTCCGCGCCCTCAGGTCTTCCCAAGTGCCGGCGCTGTAGTTCCAGATCAGCAACCCATAGCTCGTGTCGGTGCGCGTGCCCTTGAACTGGAGCTCCACCCTGATCTTGCTTACGTTGGACGGAGCGTACGTCGTGTCCCACCAGTACTTGATCTCAGACCGCTGGTTGCTGGTATCGCACCGATAGACCATGTACGTGTTATTGTCGGTCTGGAGGTCGGTGAGCGTGCCGGAGAGCAGCGAAACGTTGAGATTGCTATTCCACTGGTACGGGTAGACGTACACTTCCTGTGGGTTCACGGTGATATAGGCGTTCTTCGTGTTCGTGTTCGACCCGGCCGCGTTAGTCGCGGTCAGACTGACGTTGAACGTTCCCACGCTGTTGTAGGTGTGGCTCGGGCTCTGGGCAGTGGAGGTTCCGCCGTCGCCGAAGGTCCACGACCAGGAGGTGGGCGTGTTGGTCGAGGTGTCCGTGAAGGCC
>CAZUGW010000073.1:0-210 GCA_964620055.1 uncultured bacterium | reverse complement strand
GCGCATCTTGTCCGAGGAGACGTCATAGTTGTTGGTGTTGCTGGTCGTCGGGCAGCAGCAGAGCTCGAACCCGATCACGCCCGTGCTGTCCATGTAGGTCGAGACCGCCGTCGTATTCCAGGTCCAGTCGCTGTCGGTGGTGCCGGGCTTCCAGGCGCCGCCGCGATCCTCCCAGACCCCGTCACTCTTGCGCGTGAACCTGACGGTGGA
>CAZUGW010000072.1:6414-11794 GCA_964620055.1 uncultured bacterium | reverse complement strand
GCTCACTCCTCGCACCAAGCTCACGGGCGGCGTCAGCCTCCTGGACAGCAGCGCCGCCCCCTCCACGGCGTGGAACCGCGACCTGCTGCTGGAGCATCTCCTGGGCGGGCTGCAGCTTCGCGCCGAGGAGCATCGTTGCGACCGCGGGCCGAATCAGAAGAACGAGATCGGCTTCGGCGTGGACCGGCCCCAGGGCAAGCTCCCCGACTGGGCCGCCGGCCTTTCCCGCCGCCACGAGTTCGGCGACGCCTACGACTACCAGGTGAAGCGCGAGGCCAACTGGCTCGACCTCCCGTTCGCGGGCACCCGGTTCTGGACCAAGGAACGCACCGGCGGAGAGGACGACGGGGCGCGCACGCTACTCGTCTCGCATCGCACGGTGCTGGCGAAGCGCTACCACCTGCAACTCACCTATCACGACCGCCCGGACTACGAGGAGGGCGACAAGAAGGGCCGGCCCCAGCCTCTTCGCCGCCAGTACGCCGAACTTGGCGTGCCGTTTGCCCACGCGCTGGTCGGCCGCACCTGGTTCCAGGCCGAGCAGCACGCCACCGACCCGCTCTCCCAGCGCCGCACCGTCGGCCTCGCGCTCCTGGGCAAGCTCCACTCTCAGGCCCAGGTCGAGCTCGACTATGCCCAGGACTCCGGCTCCTGGGAGGGGAAAGCCGTGGATCGCAACGCGGTCTCGTTGTTCTACAGCAAGCGGGTGGATGACACGCGCAACCTGAGCCTTAAGCTCGGCTACGCCTGGGGCGAGAACGTCACGGACGGCCGGGACCGCGACTGCCGGCTTACCGTAGCTTACACGAACGGACTATAGCACGCCGATCTCTGCCGTCGGCCGGCGGCGGTCCATCGCGGGATGTCTTCCAGATGTAGCGATCAAGCCTTGATGGATTGTCAGGTGGCTTGTATACTGGCGGCTAGAGAGAGCAATCAAAGGGGAGAACCGCGTAGATGATTGGCACGAAGCGGACAGGCGGCAGGAAGAGAACGCTTCCCATGACGATTGACCTTCATGTGATGATTACCCTTGAGAACGGCGTCTATGATGCCGTCTGCCTTGAGATGGGCCTGGCTACCTCAAGCCCAGACCTCGAGACGGTGCAGCGCGATCTGGCTGAACTGATCCTCGCGCATATCAGAGGTTGCCTCGAAGAGGGCAGGCCGCAGGATATGTTCGTTCCCGCGCCGCCGGAGTACTGGGCGGAGTACGCCAAGGCTGTTGCCTCCAACTCATGCCACCAGCGGAAGAAGCTGCCGATCCCAAAGCGCGACGGGGAGGACGAAGCCTCCCGTTGGGTGGATCGGCTCTCGGCCCACAGCTTCGTGTGTTCAGCCGCGTAGTCTCGGGGACGTGAGAAGCTATGCCCAGGCCCCTGCGCGTGCGCGAACTCATCAAGAGGATGCAGTTCTTCGGCGTACAGGCCAAGTCCGGGAAAGGGAGTGAGAAGAAGCTGCTCCGGCCTGGGCGTCCCATGCAGACGATCAGGGCGCATGGCGACGGAGATGAGGTCAGCGTAACGACCATTAAGATCGCCTGCCACAAACTCGGCATATCCTGGGATGAGTTCTGGCAGGACTCGAACTAGGCCGCAGGAATAGCGCCTCCTTGTTAGACTCCCCCACTTTTGCCTTTTTCCTTTTGCCTTTTTCCTTCCCTCCGTGCCGGCAGGGAACCCGCCGCCTGCGGATAAGAAGCCACGGGATTCCATCATCGGACGTGGAGGAGCACTGTGGACATCGGTCTGCTGACGGCGCCGTTTCAGAAGAAGTCGTTGGGGTGGGTAGCGAACTTCGCCAGAGAGAACGGGTTCCAGGCCCTGGAGGTGACCGCCGGGCCGGGCGCACACCTCGACCCGGCCGGTCTCTCCGCGACCCAGGCGAAGGAACTGGCGTGTCTGCTGGCCGATCACGGTCTGCGCATCTCCAGCCTGGCCTGCTATAACAACCTGCTGGAGCCGGACAAGGCGCGCCGCGCGCAACTGGGTAAGGAGCTTCGCACCGCGATCAAGGCCGCGGCCGACCTGGGCGTGGACGTGGTGTGCATTCTCGCCGGCTTCCCCATGCCGGGCAAGGACCGCATGCAGACCATCGAGCAGGAGTTGCCCCGCGTGTTCACGCCAATAGTGGAGTTCGCCGCGAAGCACAAGGTGAGGCTCGCCTGCGAGAACTACTTCGCCACCAATATCATGAACCTGGATCATTGGCAGCGCCTGTTCGAGGTCGTGCCGCACGCGAACTTCGGGCTGAACTTCGACCCGTCGCATCTACATTGGCAAGGCATTGACTACCTCGAGGCCGTGGACCTGTTCGCCGACCGTATCTTCCACACCCATTCCAAGGACGTCGAGATCAAGCAGCACACGCTGCGCCGAGTCGGAAACCAATCCCGCGGCTGGTGGCGCTACGTCATCCCGGGCTATGGGGAGATCAACTGGGGCGTGTACATCGCCCGCCTCCGCGCCGCGGGGTACAACGGCGTGCTGAGCATTGAGCACGAGGACAGCGCCTTCGGCGCGGAGGAGGGGTTCATCAAGGGACGGAGGCATTTGGCGCAGTATGCCTGACGAGATGGCAGGAGGATCCCCCCTGCTAAGCGGACAGCCTCACTCCCACTGAAGCGTTGCGCCTCGGGCGGCCACGTGGATGACACTGTTCCAATCGCTAACGAAGAACCAGTAGGCAAACGCGCCGGTCGGCAAAGGCACGAGTGGGCGGGGCGCCTTGGGGTTGCTGTCGTCGGTCGCGTCTCCGGCATCCAGAGATACGCCGCCGTCCTGTTTCCATTCACCTTTCGGACCCGGCGGATCGATCACGAAGTACACTAGGCCGTTCAGCTGCAGTGTGGCCTTCCGGTAGGCCTCTCGCTCTTCCTCAGTGGCCGCGTACAGATCGCCGATCCAGATTCGCAACTGCAGAGACACGGAGTCGGCGGCCAAGTCCAGCGCGACAGCTTCGAGTTCCGCGTCGTGGAACCCGTTGGGCAACTGCGCTTCGATCTCGCTTAGGGCCTGAGATGAGTCCATGGCTTGCCTTCCTTAAGAGCGGATGCAGCTACTCCCGCGTCCCATCCCCCCGCGCCGCGAGCACGTTCTCGCGGTGTCCTCGGTAGGCCCAGTAGAGCCGCTCGGTTTCCGGCGCGCCGAGGTCGGGGCAGACGGACTGCGAGGTCATGAGGCCCGGTACAGTGTAGGCTACGACGCGTTCCACGAACGGCGCGGCCGACTGGAGTTGGGCGCGAACGCGGGGGAAAGGCGCGGGGAGCAGCGGCTCGGCCGGTATGCAGTTCTCCCAGCGGAAGAGTTCGATGTTGGCCCACAGCTTCACGTCGGTGCGGTCGTGAACCCACTTCCACACTTCGAAGCTCGCCTGATTGCGAAGCGGGTTGGCCGGCTCCTTCACGGTGCAGCCGATCCCGTCCTGGTAGGCCATCACCGTGACCCCGCTGCTCGCCACGTCGCGCGCCAGCGCGTCGGACTTCTTCAGGTCACCGCGGAAGTACGGCGAGGCGATGATCGGCAGAGACGGAGTGAGCTGTCGGAGCGTCTTGGCGAGGCCCCGCGTAAAGGCCAATTCCTCGGGGTTGAAAACGCTGTCGGTCACGGAGAGCTCTTCACTCACATACCAACCGGCGAAAGAGGCTCCGGTTCCATACCGTGACAGCACCTCCTCGGCCAGCCGACGGCACCAGTCCAAGGCCTGCTTCGGATCGGCCCGGAATCCGCCGGCGAGGTACCCGACACCGAGGTAGAGTTCCACGCCCTCGGTCGCGCACGCGGCGAGGATCGCTGCCACTGGGTCCGGGGAGACGGTCGGCCAGCGCGTGGGAAGCAGCTTGGAGGGGTAGATCATCTTCCCCTCCTTGCCCAGGATCTGGAGCAGAAGCAGCTCGATCCCGAGGTCGCGGTGGAGATGGCGAACGAGGGTGAGCCAGTCCGCGTCGGTGTAGGCGAGCGTCTTGCGATTCCAGTACACGCCCTCCCGTGCGTTCGGATGGACGACGTCAATCCAGCTCCCGGTGATCAGCGGCGCGGCCATGTCTGCGCTCCTCCGCTTGACCAGTTCGCCGTCGCAGGGCAAGAAGCCTTGGTGACTTTGGCCTGCTGGGCGCGGGTCAAGGGCCCCGGCGCACGCAGGCCCGGAGAGGATCGGCCTCCAGGGACAACCCTCTCTGCCGGATCACCTGCCGGGCGTGCTAATAGCGGACTTCTTCGAAGAGTTGGACCGGTCTAGGGGGCGGCAGTGGCAGCCGGCGGAACGTCACGGACTTGCCCCCCCCTGCTTCGTCCAGACGCGGCCAGAAGGTGATGGCCGCACTATGGGCAGGACGGCCGGCCTTTGGACGGAACTGCACTGCCGGCCTCATGACGATGATCCCATAGTCATTGGCCACTGTGTTGCCGGTGAAGCGACCGTAGCGCGTTTCCCTGTTGTCTACGGCCTCGGCAGCCGGCCAGCCCGATAGTTCATCCCGCTTGGTCCAAAGCGAGAAGGTGAGGTAGATGTTGCCCTCCAGGTCTACGTCCAGCGCATGCACCTTGATATCCCAGCCGTCCACTTCATGCTCCGCCAGGACCTTATCCGTACGTCCGTTCCACCATCGGCTCCGCTCGACTACGGTACCCTTCGGGAACTCGAAGACCCGGAGCTTGTCGGGGATCGGCACATTGTACTCGATCAGCTCCGTGGCGTATGTCTCCTTCCAGGAGCCGCTCTCCAGCCGGTACTCGACCACCGACAGCAGCCGGTCGGTGTGTGGGTCAATCTCGGCGCGAACGCGCAGCCTGTCACCGATCTTCTCACCACCGCCAAAGGAGCCGGAGTACATCTTACTGACGGCACGCGTGGCCTCCACCACCTCGATCGGGCCGGCGTCGGTGTCTTTCGTCCAGGTTCGGCTATCTACTTCGCGAGGGGCTGCCCAGGCCTTGATCGCTGCCGTCAACGCATCACCGCCGGAGAAGATCCCGTTGGCGAAGTCGAAAGCGGCCCGAGGTGGTCGCACCTGGTCAATCCCGCGTCGGCCGCGAACATTCTGCATATACATGATATACCGCCGAGGCGTCGCGTCGTCCGTAAGTGTCAGGTACCCCAGTTTCCCGTTGGACCAGTATTCGCTGCGGTAGAATCCCCTGGCCATCCATGTGTTGCTCGTCACGACCCCCTCCGGCCGAACCAAGCGCGTCTGCACATGAAGGCTGGACGCCTTCGCCGTGGCGGCGAGGACCTGGTTCCAGGCGTTAGTGCGCTCGCCCCAGGGCGGGGCCAGTACGCCCAACATGACCAGCGCGGCCACCGCCCCCACCGCCACTGCCAGCCAGCGGCGTCTGACCGGCACCCGAGGCTGCCGCTGGGCCAGCCGCGTCGCCATGCGGTC
>CAZUGW010000072.1:5610-6404 GCA_964620055.1 uncultured bacterium | reverse complement strand
CCTCCCATCCGGGCCGCGGTTCGGGGCGGGTCGTCTTCAGCACGGCGAGCAGTTCGGCCTCCCAGAGTTGATCACTCATGCCCCACCAGCCTTTCTCGCGCTTTTTGTCTGGCCCGATGCAACAACGATTCGACGGCCCGCTCGGATCGGTTGACAATGCTCCCGATCTCCCGCGCCGAGAAACCGTCCACGCAATGCAGCATCAGCGCCTCCATCTCGTGATCCGACAGCGCCGCCTCGATCAGGGCTGCCCTGCGCCGCGCCTCCATTCGGTCAGTGATCCCCGCCATGTCATCCGGTCCCGCGACTGATTCGTGGTCGCCAAGCGGCACCTGCGCCCAGGCCGGAACTGACTTCGCTCTTCGGCGCCTCCGGAGTTCGGTGGAGATGTGTCGCCGGGCGATACCATAGAGCCAGGCGGATAGAGACGACCGCCGAGGGTCGAAGCGGCGGAGGTTCCCGATAGCGTTGGCAAAGGTCTCTAGCACGACGTCTTCCGCGGCCTCCGCATCACCCCCGAGCCGCGCTCCCGCGAATCCGTGGAGAGCGACACCAAAACGGGCCGCAAGCTCGGTGTAGGCCGCGGGTTCCGCGGAGGCGAGGCGGCCGAGCAAGTCGGCTTCAGACTGCTCCTTCATCGCCAACTCCACAACCCTGTCTGCCGTTCCCACTGATGGTCCCTTCCCTGCGCCCGACCGAGGTGTCGGGTACTACCCCTACTATCGCCATTTGCCACAAAAGCTCGCGCACAAGCTACCGGGGACAGGCGCAGGAGGTTGCGCGCCGGGGGATAA
>CAZUGW010000072.1:2848-5600 GCA_964620055.1 uncultured bacterium | reverse complement strand
TAGGAGGCGACGCGGTGGCCAAGTTAGTGCTATGGGCGGTGGACTCGCTGGAGAAGGTGGCGCGGGAGGCGGTACCCGTGCCGGCGAGCGATGTGATCGCGGTGGAGGCCTGTCGGAATGAGTACGCCTCCGGGCAGGTGGTGGTGCGCGCAGAGAAGGAGATAGGGGAACTGCGCGTGTCCGTTTCGCCACTTTGCCACGAGGCGACCGGCGCGACGGGTGTGGAGGCGCGGGCGCGGTTCGTCGGCTATCGGCCTATCGCCTCGAACACGCCGGATACCCCCGAAGATGAGTTCGACTGCGTCGCACCCTGCCTGGTCCCTGATCCGCTGTTGGAGGAGGAGTCCGTGCGCGTCGAGGCGGGGCACAATCAGCCGGTGTGGATCACGTTCTTCCTCCCGGCCGATGTGGAGCCAGGGCGCTGGACCGGGACGGTGGAGGTGAGCGCGGACGGCGAGACGGCGGAACTGCCGATCAGCCTGACCGTTCACCCCGTCACGCTCCCGGCCGAGCAGCATCTTTGGGTGACGAACTGGATGAGCATCGGCAATTTCGCGCGGCCCTTCGGGACGGAAATGTACACGCCGCGCTTCTGGCAGGTCGTCGAGAACTTCGCCGCGAACATGGCCGCGCATCGCCAGAACATCGTCGAGGTCCCGCAGACCTTCGTGCAGATCTTCGAGGAGGATGACGGGAATCTGTCCTTTGACTTCACACACTGGGACCGGTGGGTGGATATCTTCGACCGCGCCGGATTCAAGCTGTTCGAGGGGATGTCCGTGGCGCGGCGGGGCGACGGCAAGTGGGACAACCCCTGGTTCGATTGGCTCGAGTTCAAGGTGGTGAAGCGCAGTGACGGCAGCCAGGTCAAGCTCGACCCGGTGTTCGTGATCGAGCGGCTGCTCAAGGCGGTGCGGTCGCACGTGATCGCGCGGGGGATGCTCGACCGCTACCTTCTCCACGTCGTGGACGAGCCCGCGCCACATACCGAGGCGGACTACAAGCAGAAGTCCGCGCTGGTGCACCAATGGGTCCCGGACGTGCGCTACCTGGAGGCGATGAGCTGCAAGGACATGCGGGGCTACCTCGACATCTGGGTGCCGAACATTGACCACTTCGACGAGACCTTCCCGGATTACCTGAAGCTGCGCGAGGAGAGCGGCTTCGAGCTGTGGTTCTACACGTGCATGTATCCCACCGGGCGCTACCCGAACCGGTTCCTCGATTTCAGCCTGCTGAAGACGCGCATCTTGCACTGGATCAACTGGCGCTACCGCCTCACGGGGTATCTGCACTGGGGCCTGAACTTCTGGACCGACAAGCCGTTCGAGGAGGATCGCATCCGCGAGGACCTGCCGCCGGGGGATTGCTGGATTGTCTATCCCGGCAAGGACGGCCCGCTGGACTCGCTGCGTTGGGAGCAGATGCGGGAGGGCTTGCAGGACTTCGAGTTGCTGTGGATGCTGGGCCAGCGAGACCCGGCGAAGGCCGACGAGATCTGCGGGAAGATCATGGCGCACCCGCTGACCTATGAGCGGGACTGGCGCGCCCTCCGCGCGGCGCGGCGGGAGTTGGTGGACGCACTGTAGGGCGGGCGTGCCTACGCCCGCCAATGTCGTCAGGTCGCGGCTATGACTATGGACAAGCAATCGTGCGAATCCGGCACGTGCTTTCCCATCGCCTGCCCGATGTGCGAGGCGGCGTCTCGCTGCCAGCACCTGATTCGGGCGATCCTGCTCGTATTTCTGGCGGTGGTGCTGGCGGCGATTGCCAACCAGATCAACCCGCGGGGCCTCCCCTGGGAGATCTCGCCCGGCGGTCGGGCCGGGATACCGCGGGCGTTCGAGGGGCAGATGCCGGAGGTACCCGCGAAGGTCGCGCTGGGGATGCTGCAGTCGGGTGAGGTGACGTTCCTCGATTCGCGGGAGGCGAAGGACTACGCCGCGGACCATATCCCGGGCGCGCTCAACCTGCCGATGCGCGAGTGGGAGAACGTCTGGCCACAGGCGCAGCGCGACCTGCCGCGGGACGGCAAGTACCTGCTCTACTGCTACGGCGGGACGGGCGGCCTGAGCACGCGGCAGGCGAAGCGGCTGCTGGAATTGGGCTACCGGAACGTCACGGTGCTGGCGCACGGCTGGAAGGAGTGGACCGAGGCGGGCTATCCGACCGAGCAGCATCCGGAGGGGAGGGCGCAGTGAAACCCCTCTCCCGCCTCCTCGCAAACCACCTCTTCCTGCGCGCGCTCGGCCTCGTCGTGGGCGCGGTGCTCGTGCTCGCGAGCCTGGACAAGATCGCGCACCCGGACCGCTTCGCGGACATCGTGCACGACTACGACATGCTCCCGCTCACCCTCGTCAATGCCTTCGCCCTGGCCCTGCCGTGGGTGGAGCTGGTGACAGGCGCGGCGCTCATCGCAGGCGTCTGGCTCCGCGCCGCGGGCCTGCTCGCGACGGGCCTGTGCGCCATGTTCATGCTCGCCCTCGCCCAGGCCCTCCTCCGCGGACTGAGCGCTTCAGACGCGGGGTGGGACCTGTGCGCGCGGGATGCGGGGCTGCTGGTGGCGGCGGGGTGGGTGTGGAGGAGGGGGTAGACTTGTCGGCGGGCATGCGTCGGACTGCACGCCGACATACCCGCCCTACAATCAGACCATCGGTTGGTAGCGTCGCAACCTCAACGCATTCCCCACCACCGACACCGACGAGAACGCCATCGCCGCCGCCGCGAGGGCGGGGTGGAGCATGACGTGGAA
>CAZUGW010000072.1:0-2838 GCA_964620055.1 uncultured bacterium | reverse complement strand
GGGTAGAGCACGCCCGCGGCGATGGGGAGGCCGACCATGTTGTAGATGAACGCCCAGAACAGGTTCTGGCGGATGTTGTTCAGCGTGGCGCGGCTAAGCCGGATGGCCTCGGCCGCGAGGCGGAGGTCGCCGCGCACCAGGGTGATGTCCGCGGCTTCCATGGCAATGTCCGCGCCGTGGCCGAGGGCGATGCCCAGATCGGCCTGGGCGAGGGCCGGGGCGTCGTTGATTCCGTCGCCGACCATCGCCACGCGGTGGCCCTGCTCCTGGAAGCTCTTCACCGCCGCGGCCTTCTGATCGGGGTGCACTTCGGCCCGCACGTCGTCCACGCCCACCGCGCGGCCGACCGCCTCGGCGGTGCGGGCGTTGTCGCCCGTGAGCATCACCACCCGCAGGCCGTACCCCCGGAGGCGCTGCACCGCCTGCGCCGCCTCGGGGCGCGGCACGTCTTGCAGCGCGATCACTCCCGCCGGAGCTCCGTCCTGGGCGATGATGATCGCGGTCTTGCCCTGCTCCTCTAGCGCGTCCAACTGCGCGGCGAGGCTCTCCGTCTCTACCAGGAACTGCTTCATTAGCTTGCGCGTGCCGGCCATTACCTGACGGCCGTTCACGCGGCCCCGTACCCCCATCCCCGGCAGGGCCTGGAATCCCTCCACGGGATCGCGGTCGAGGCCCCGCGCGACGCGCACCACGGCCTTCCCCAGCGGGTGCTCGGACTCATGCTCGATGGAACCGGCCAGGCGGAGCAGGTCCTGCTCGGTCCAGCCCGGCGCGGGGACGACATCCGTGACCTCGGGCTGGCCGCGCGTGATGGTGCCGGTCTTGTCGAGGAGGGCGATATCCACGCTGCCCGCGACCTCCAGCGCCTCCGCGCTGCGGATGAGGATGCCCAGTTCCGCACCCTTGCCGGTTCCGACGAGCAGCGACGTGGGCGTGGCCAGTCCCAGCGCGCACGGGCAGGCGATGATGAGCACCGCCACCGAGGCGATGATGGCGAAGGTCGTACTCGCCCCCAGGAAGATCCACACGCTGAACGTCGCCAGCGCGATGGCGATCACGATAGGCACGAATACCGCGGCGACGCGGTCGGCGAGGCGCTGGATGGGGGCCTTTGACCCCTGCGCCTCCTCCACCAACCGGATGATCTGCGACAGCACCGTCTCCTCGCCCACGCGAGCGGCGCGGAAGCGGAATGCGCCGGTCAGGTTTACCGTTCCCCCGACCACGGAGTCGCCCTCCGCCTTGTCCACGGGCAGGCTCTCCCCGGTGACCATGCTCTCGTCCACCGCGGACTCGCCCTGGGTGACCGCGCCGTCCACGGGGAGGCGCTCGCCGGGCCGGACGAGCACGATATCGCCCACCGCGACCTCGTCAATGAGGATCTCCGTCTCCTCGCCATCGCGCACCACGCGGGCGGTCTTGGCCTGAAGCTGGGCCAGCCGCCTAATGGCCTCGGAAGCGCGGCCCTTGGCGCGCGCCTCCAGCATTCGCCCGAGCAGGATCAGCGCGATGATCATGACGGAGGTGTCGTAGTAGAGATGCCCCTGCGCGCCGGGGAAGATCGCGGGGCGCAGCGTTGCCGCGAGGCTGTAGCCGTAGGCCGCGCTGGTCCCGACCGCGATCAGAGTGTTCATATCGGCGAAGCCATGCCGGGCCGCGGTCCACGCGCCGGAGTAGAAGCGGTAGCCGGCCCAGAACTGCACGGGCGTGGCCAGTGCGAGCAGCACCCACGGGGAGAGGTCGCGCGGCAGCGGGATCACGTGCTGGAAGAGCATGATCAGCGCGGTGGCGATCACGGAGAGGGTCAGCGCGCGCCGCAGCCCGCGCAGTTCCTTCGCCCGCGTCCGGCGCTCCACATCCTCCTCGCCCGGCCTCACCACCCCGTAGCCGGCCGACTCCACCACCCGCGCGAGGTCGTCCGCGGTGAGGGCGGAGGGATCGAAGGTAACCGCGGCCTGCTCCGTAGCGAAGTTCACCACGGCGGAGGCGACGCCCGCCGTCTTCTGCAGCTCGCGCTCGATGCGCGCCGCGCAGCCCGCGCAGTGCATCCCGAGGATCTTGAGGTCGGTACGCTTGGCAGCCATAGCGGAGGGATTGTACCCCATCACGGGTAAGGAAGGCAAAAGGAGAAAGACAAAGAGGCGGAAGGGCCGTTCGCCTTCTCGCCTCCTCGACTCCTCGACTCTCGATCCCCCTACCTCCGAATAAACCGCCGCTTGGTCTTCTTCCGCCCCTGGGTGATCTTGCGCTCGTCGAAGAGCCACAGGTCGGAGCCCGTGGGGCGCTGCGTGAACGCGTGATAGGAGGAGAGGTTGGAGGCGACGACGCGCCGCGTGACGCGGCGCACCACGTTCACCTCGGCCCACACCGTCATGAACGGGATCGGGTTCTCATGCGCGGCGAACACCTCTTGCATGATCCGGAACACCGACCAGTCGCCCTTCTGGGTGTCCTTCTGCAGCTTCACCAGCTCCTTGAGGCGCGCCTCGCTGAGCGTGCAGTACGGGTCCTGCTCGTCCGCATAGGAGATGAGGAACTCGTCCGGGCCGGAGCCGTGCGTGACGGAGAACACGGAGCCGGGTTTCAGCTTGCGGTCGCCGTACCAGGCGTCGAACTCGTAGAGCAGCGACGTGGTGTAGCTCAACCATACCGGGTAGGACTTCCCGGTATGCTGGTCCACGAACGCGGCGCAGATCAAGTCGGACTCGGAGGGGTAGAAGCGCCGGTCGCAGACGCGCACCTTGAGCGTGCCCGCCTTCCAGTGATCGTAGAGCAGCACGTAGCGCAGCTCGTCCGTGGGCTGCTGCTCGGCGGTGATCTCGATCTCGCGCTCCTCGC
>CAZUGW010000071.1:5585-11826 GCA_964620055.1 uncultured bacterium | reverse complement strand
CGGCGGTGCAGCCGTCCTAGAGGCCGGGGTCAGGAACCAGAAGATGGGTCGTCTGTCGCAAGGAATCCAGCTCTCACGCGGGTAGCGTGAGAGTTGCGTTAGGAGCACGGCGTGAGAATCGCCATTGGGTCGGATCATGCGGGGTTCGCCCTGAAGACCGAAGTGATGGAGTGGTTGGAGAAGCAGGGCCTTTCCTACCACGACGTTGGGGCGTGCTGCTACGATGCAGAGGACGATTACCCGGATTACGCCGGCGCGGTGGGCCGGGCCGTGGTGGACGGGGAAGCGGACCTAGGGATTATGATCTGCGGCACGGGGGTGGGGAGTTCCATCGCGCTGAACAAGCTGGCGGGGATTCGCGCGGTGGTGTGTAGCGATACGTTCTCGGCCCGCATGAGCCGTCAGCACAACGACGCCAACGTGCTCTGCCTCGGCGAGCGGGTGGTGGGCGGCGGACTGGCGAAGGAGTTGGTGCAGGCCTGGCTGGGGGAATCGTTCTCCGGCGGCGGGCGGCATCAGCGGCGGCTGAACAAGGTGACGGCCTTGGAGCGGCACAGGGGTGGGGGCGCATGAAGGATCGGCCCTCCTGGGATGAGTACTTCCTGGAGATGGCGCGGGTGACGGCGCGGCGCGCCACGTGTCTGCGCCGGGGCGTCGGCGCGATTCTGGTGCGGGACAGGCGGATCCTCGCGAGCGGCTACAACGGCGCGCCCTCCGGTCTGCCCCACTGCGAAGAGGTCGGGTGCCGGCGCGCCGAACTCGGCATCCCCTCCGGCGAGCGCCAGGAACTGTGTCGGGCCTTGCACGCGGAGCAGAACGCGATCATCCAGGCCGCGCTCCACGGGGTGAACACCCGCGACTCGGTGCTCTACTGCACCACGCAGCCGTGCGCGATCTGCGCCAAGATGCTTATCAACGCGGGCATCGTGCGCGTGGTATATGAAGGGGACTACCCGGACGAGCTGGCCCTGGAGATGCTGGCGCAGGCGGGCGTGGAGCTGGTGCGGACGGGCGTCAAGTCAGCGGAGACCGCAGAGCGTTAGAGCAGCATGACATCCGGAGCTCCCGTAGTTATCGCCCTTGGAATCGCAGGCGCGGTGAGTTGTGTCGCGACGCCGGTGGCCCGATGGTTGGCCATCCGGCACGGCAGCATAGACGTTCCTAACGAACGCAAAGCTCATCAACGACCGACGCCCACCTCGGGCGGGGTGGCCATCATCGCCGGGTTCCTGGTGGCGGCGCTGGCCACGGGAGCGCCCCATTACCTCAGACCCCACGCGCTGCTCGCGATCGTCTCCGGGGCGCTGCTGGTGGCCTTGGTGGGGCTGGTGGACGACCGCCTGGACATCCCGGCCAAGATCAAACTGGGCCTACAGATCGTCGCCACGCTCCCGTTGCTGTTCGGCGGGGTCACCATCAGCTTCGTCTCGAACCCGTTTCACCACGGGCTGATCCCGCTGCCGCAGTGGCTCTCCTGGATCGTGACGGTGCTGTGGGTGGTGGCGGTCACCAATGCTATCAACCTGATTGACGGGCTGGACGGACTGGCCGCGGGCGTGTCGGCGATCGCGTGTCTGGCCCTGGCAGTGGTGGCGGTGAACTGGAGCCAGCCCGCGGTGGCGGTGCTCTGCGCCGCGCTGGCCGGAGGCGCCCTGGGCTACCTGCCGTACAACTGGCACCCGGCGAGCATTATGATGGGCGATACCGGGGCCTACTTCCTGGGCTACGTCATCGCGGCCCTCACCGTGCTGGGCGCCTTCAAGAGCGCAGCCGCCATCGCCATCTTCGTGCCCCTCCTGGTGCTGGCCGTGCCGCTGCTCGACACGGTGCTCTCGCCCGTGCGCCGCTATCTCCGCGGGCAGCCGGCCTTCCAGGCCGACCGCGATCATCTCCATCACCGCCTGCTGGCCATGGGATTGTCGGAGCCGCGCGTGGTACTGCTCACCTACATCGTCACCGCGTGCTGCGGCGCCATCGCCATCTGGATCTCGCGGAGGGGTTAGGGCCGTCATGTCCGAGACACGAACCGACTGGCTGCGCACCTGCGGGTCCATCCTCTTGCTGGTGGTTGTCGGCGTGGTGCTGTGGCGTGTCCGCGGCGTGCTGGTGACGGTGCTGCTGGCGCTGGTGATGGCCTACATCTTGCGGCCGTTGGTGGGGCAACTGTGCCGCTTTGAGGTGCGACTCGGAGCGCGAACCTATCACCTCCCGCGCACCACCGCGGTGGCCATTGTCTACCTCCTGCTCGGCGCGGCGTTGTGGTGCGTGTGGCTGATCGGCGCGGACTCGGTGCGGCGGCAGTTCCTGGAGTTCCAGCAGCGCTGGCCTACCTACCATGAGGACCTGGTGCAGCAGGCCGCGCGCTGGCAGGATTACCTGCAGAGCCTGCCGGACGGCCTCCGCCAGACGGTGCGGTCGTGGGGGGCAGGGCTGGTGGAGGCCGCGGGAACCGCGGTTCAGAAGGGCCTGGGCACGACGGTGAAGAGCGTGTGGATGCTGGTCGAACTCCTCCTGGTGCCGATCTTGGCCTTCTACTTCCTCGCCGACGGGCGCACCATCCGACAGCAGGTGCTTTTCTTCATCCCCCGCCGCGTCCTCCCGTGGACCGACCATGCTATGACACGCTCCGACGAAGCGTTCCAGAGGTTCATTCGCGGCCAGGTGATCCTGTGTCTGATCGCCTTCGTGGTGGTGACGGCGGGCCTGTGGGCGGCGGGGCTGGACTTCTACCTGCTCCTGGGGGTGATCGCCGGGCTGACCCGCGCCATCCCCGTCATCGGCCCGGCGGCCGGGGCCGTCCCTATCCTCGTCGTGCTCCTGCTGGGCCACAAAGGGCTGGCCTTTGCCCTCTGGTTCCTCGTCCTCTTCGTCCTGCTCCACGCCATGGAGAGCAAGCTGCTGATGCCGGCGGTGCTGGGGCGCCAGCTCAACCTCCACCCCGTGCTGATCATCGTGGCCCTGCTGATCGGAGCCCAGGTGGCGGGGCTGCTGGGAATGTTCCTGGCGCCCCCGGTGCTGGCGGTGATTCGCACCCTGGTCGCGGAGCGGCGCGAGGAGGCGGCCGCGCATCACGTGTGACGGTCCCTCCGTCAGCCGTCCTGCGGCTGCTCCGCGGCGGCATCCTCCGTCGCATTCGCGTCGGCCAGCTCCCGGTGCATCACATACGCGTTCTCGCCCGTATCCCCGTAGTAGTGCGGGATCAGCCCGCGGCTCGTGAAGCCAAGCTTGCGATAGAGGGAGAGGGCGACTTCGTTCTGCTCGCGCACCTCCAGGGTCATGCGGACCGCGCGGCGGGTGCGGGCGACGTGCATGAGATGGTGCATCATCGCCTCCCCCAGGCCGCGACGACGCACGTCAGCGCGGACGGCGAGGGTGCTGACATGGGCCTCGTCTTCGATCACCCACATCCCCGCGTAGCCGACCACCTCGCCCTCATGGCGCGCCACCACGTAGTAGGAGTTGAGGTTGCGCAACTCTCTCAGGTACGACTCCGGGGTCCAGGCGGAGGGGAAGCAGACGCGCTCGAGGCGCAACACCGCGGCCAGATCGAAGGGGCTCATCAGGTCGAGGGTGACGGAGGCCAGCCAGTTCCGCTCATCGCAGCCCGAGGTCAAGGTCGTACTTCTCCTCCGCATAGGACTTACGCACGTAGATGGGGCGCAGCGAGGCGAGGTCGTCGGCGCCTCGCGCTCCGAACCTGATCTCCCCCAGCCGGGCGATGGCCGCGGCATCGGGCAAGATCGGCTGCTCGCTCAATACCTGCGCCCGGCCGGCCAGCGCGGCCGCGATTTCCGCCAACGGGATGAGGTCGGTCTGACCGAACACGGTGACCGGCTCGCGGAGTTGGCTCACGCGCCCGGACAGGCCCGCGACGTCGGCCACAAATTCGTCCTGCACGCGCTTCACCCAGTCCTTGCCGGCGCGAAACACGCCGCCGTACACCTCGCCGCGTCTCGCGTCCAGCACCGGGCAGGACAGCCCCGTGATCCAGGCGCGCCTCTGCCAGGCCATCGCCGCCAGGGACGACACGCCGACCAGAGGGAGGTTCCACGCGAGGCAGATTCCCTTGGCCGTGGCCAGCCCTACGCGCAGCGAGGTGAACGACCCCGGCCCCAGGCCAACGCACACTAGGTCGAGGTCGCGGAATTCCTTCCCCGCCCCGGAGAGCACCCTTCCCACCTCCCCGGCCAGGCGGCGGCACAGGTCCTGGTGGGTGACCTCCCGCCACCAGGCCAGCTCGTCCCCATCCTGCGTGAGGACCACGCTGGAGCGGTCGGTGGCGGTCTCAATTGCGAGTGTCAGCATCTAAGCTCCTCCGCGACCGCCTCCAGCATCCGCCGGCCCCGCGGCCCTTGCGCGCGCAACGTGATGCGGCGCGATTCGTCCTCCCCCGGGACGAACGCGAGCTCCACCTCCAGCGCGTCCCCGGAGAGGCTGGGGGGAAGGCGCTCCGACCACTCCACCGCGAGCACCGCCTGCGCTCCCATCACCTCGTCAATCCCAATGTCGGGCAATTCCTGCGGCCCGAGCCGGTAGAGGTCCAGGTGGTAGAGTCGCACCCGGCCGGGGTGCTCGTGAATCAGCGTGAAGCTCGGGCTGGTCACCAATTCCTCTACGCCCAGCCCCTGGGCTATTCCCTGGACGAAGGTAGTCTTGCCTGCGCCGAGGTCGCCGCGGAGGGTGACCAGGTCGCCGGCCTGCGCGTGCGCCCCCGCGACGCGCCCGAGCCGCCGCGTTTCCTCGGCGGAAAGCGCGAGATATGAGCACTCTTCCGTCTGCTTGGCGTCCAAGACGGACAAACTCCCCTGCGGGAAACGGGCGCGAATGTGGTATAAAACCCAAGTAATGGGGGCCTTCACGCGAAGGCGCGCCGCCGCCCTCGTCCCGCCGACTGCGCGGGATTATACTTGTCACGGGCGAGGGATGTCAAAACGGCTGGTGACCCACGGCCCCCGCAGGAGGACAGAATGGGGACACGCACACTGAAGATCGTCCTGGTGCTCGCCATCCTGCTGCTGGCCTTGGCGAGGCTGGCGTGGGCTGAGGCCCCCGCGACCGAGGAGGCCGCGCCGACGGTCGCACCCGCTCCGGTAGTCGTCGCCCAAGCGACGTGTCCGGCCACCGCGACCTGCGCGGCGCCCGCGACCTGCCCGGCCCCCGCGAACGGCGGTGTCGCCCCCGAGTTGCTGGGCGTCACGCAGACCGCGAAGGGGACCGTGTACTACTACGACGACCGGCGCTGGGAGGCGTGGGCGACGATCGGCGCAAGCGACGGTCTGCGACCCACCGCGCAGGTGGACATCCTGCGCAAGGGCTGCGTCATCGCCCGAGGCGTGGTGAAAACCGTGAAGGCTTCGGACGCGATCATCACGCCGTGCGACGGGACGCCGGCCGGGACCATCCTGTTGGGGGACGATGTCCGTGTCACCTGCAACGGCACGCGTGCGGAACTGGACAAAGTGATCGCGCGCGAGCGTCGCACTGAGTTGTGGGCCAACTACGGGCTGACGGCGCTGCTCGCCGCCTGCATCTTCGCCGAGCGCTATGGCTGGTTCCAGTTGAACTAGCCGGAATCACAGGGATTCTTCCGCCGGGCGGGTCACCCCCGCCCGGCGTCTTCTTCGGCCTCGACGCGGCCGCGAAGCTGGCCGCAGGCCCCCAACACCTCCGCCCCGCGCGAGCGCCGCACCGCCACCTCGACTCCACGTTCTCTGAGCCGCGCGGCAAAGGCCAGCGCGGGCGCGCGGTCCGGCCTCCCCTCTTCCGAGTTGCGCGGAATCAGGTTTACCATCGCGGGCATACCGCGGATTAGTTCGGAGAGCCGCCGCGCTTGCTCCGGGGTATCGTTCCAGTCCGGCACGACCACGTACTCGAACGCGATCTTCCGCCCGGTGAGTTGGGCATACTCCCGCGCCGCGGCCAGCACCTCGGCGATGGGATAGGTGCGGTTGATCGGCACGAGGCGTGTCCGCACCTCTTCGGTCGCGCCGTGCAGGGAGATGGAGAGGGCGATCTGAAGGCGCTCCCGCGCCAACCGGCGGATCTGGTCGGGGAGGCCGCAGGTGGAGATGGCGATATGTCGCGCGCCGATGTGGAGTCCCTGAGTTGCGTTGAGCAGCCGCACCGCCTTGAGCACGGCCTCGTAGTTCGCCAGCGGCTCCCCCATGCCCATGAAGACGACGTTGCGCACGCGCTCCCCGTGGGTCCGACTTCCAGTCGGACATTGATCACGCTGCACGCG
>CAZUGW010000071.1:4018-5575 GCA_964620055.1 uncultured bacterium | reverse complement strand
CGGGAGCAGGCGGCGTGCCACCAGTAGCTGGCCCACGATCTCGCCCGCGGTGAGACTACGCGTCAGGCCCTGCTGTCCCGTCGTGCAGAAGGAGCATCCGAACGCGCACCCGATCTGGCTGGAGACGCACACCGTGGTGTGGTCCGCGTGGGGAATGAAGACGCTCTCGATTACGTGGCCGTCGGCCGTGCGGAAGGCGTACTTCGCCGCGCCGTCGGAGGCGACGCGCTTCTCCCCCAATTCCAGGCTCCCCGCGACGGCCAACTCGTCCAGGCGCGCCCGCAAGGCCTGCGGGAGATCGGTCATCTCCGCGAACCCCGCGCCGCGGTGCAGCCAGGAGAACACCTGGCGCGCGCGATAGGCCGGCTGCCCGAGACCGCGGAGGAACAACTCCAGTTCCTCGGGCAGGAGGCCGAGCAGTTCGACTCTGTGCTCTGTCACGTTGCTCCTCAAGAAGAGCGGGACCCGCCGAGGCGGGTCCCTGTAGGGCGGGCGTGCCTACGCCCGCCGGAGAGCAAGGCGGGCGTAGGCACGCCCGCCCTACAGTCGGCCCTTACGATCCGGCCCCGACCGCCTCGGCCTCCGCCGGCGCGCCGGCGATCTCATGCTCGCCTTTGCGCTTGCTGAAGGTAACGGCGATGATCAGACACATCAGACAGACCGCGACGATGATGGTGCGGGTCGTGATCGAGATATCGCTCAACGCCACCGTCGGCACCGCCAGAATCGCCACCAGGTTCATCACCTTGATGAGCGGGTTGAGCGCCGGTCCGGCCGTGTCCTTCAGCGGGTCGCCGACGGTGTCGCCGATCACGGCGGACTTGTGGAACTCCGTGCCCTTGCCGCCGAACAGTCCGTCCTCGATCTTCTTCTTCGCGTTATCCCACGCCCCGCCGGTGTTGGCCTGGAAGACGGCCATCAACTGGCCGGTGAGAATCGCGCCCGCGAGATAGCCGCCCAGGGCGGCCGCGCCGTCCGCGCGGCTCGTGTACCCGAGGCCGAAGCCGACCAGCAGCGGGGTGGCGATGGCCAGCAGCCCGGGGCCGATCAGCTCCTTCTGGGCCGCGGCGGTGCTGATGGAGACGCAGCGACCATAGTCCGGCTTCGCGGTCCCCTCCATGATGCCGGGGATCTCGCGGAACTGGCGGCGCACTTCCTCCACCAGGAGAGCAGCCGCGCGGCTCACCGCGCGGATCGCGAAGGAGGAGAACAGGAACGGCACCGCGCCGCCGATGAGCAGGCCGATGAACACCACCGGCCTGTTGAGCTGGATGCCCGTCTTCGCCAACCCTGCGTCCGCGACGAAGGAGCCGAACAGCGCGGTCGCGGCGATCACCGCGGTGGCGATGGCAAACCCCTTGGTGAGGGCCTTGGTGGTATTGCCGACCGCGTCGAGGCGGGCGACGATGCGGTGGGCGGCCTTGTTCTCGTTGCCGTGCTCGTCGCGCAGCGCGCCGGACATCTCGAACACGCCGTTCGCGTTATCGGTAATCGGCCCGAAAGTGTCCATCGCCAGCAGGTAGGCGGTGGTGGTGAGCAGGCCCAGGCCGGAGAGAG
>CAZUGW010000071.1:0-3971 GCA_964620055.1 uncultured bacterium | reverse complement strand
CAACACCGGCGCCTCCCCGGAGAAGATGGTCAGGGAGGCGAAGATGGCGCCGGCGATGGCGACGATGGCCCAGACGCTGGACTCCATCCCCTCCGCCAGGCCCATGAGGAGCATGGTGGCGGTTCCGGTGCGGGTGGCGTAGGCGATTTCGGTAACGGGGCCCTTCTCCGTGGAAGTGAAGTGCTCCGTCAGTCGCCCGATGATCAGCACCAGGACGATTCCGGTGAAGGTTGCCGCGACGAAGCGCAGGTCGCCCAGGTAGAGCTTGCCAACGATGGCGAACCCGACGCTGGCGAGGATCGCCGAGGCCCAGAAGCCGACGTTGATCGGCTGCATCGGGTCCATCGCCTCGTCGTCGCGGCCGCGCACGAACCAGGTGCCGATGATGGAGGCGAAGACGCCGATGGCGCGCACCAGCAGCGGATAGATGATCAGCTTGACGCCGAACTGAGGCATGGCCATGGAAGCAAACACGCCCAGGATGATAGCGGCGACGAGCGTGACCTCGTAGGACTCGAACACGTCCGCCGCCATTCCGGCGCAGTCGCCCACGTTATCACCCACGTTGTCGGCGATGGTGGCGGCGTTGCGAGGGTCATCCTCCGGGATGCCGGCCTCGACTTTGCCCACCAGGTCGGCCCCTACGTCGGCCGCCTTGGTGAAGATCCCGCCGCCGATTCTCATGAACAGCGCGGCGAGGCACCCGCCGAAGCCGAACCCGATGAGGACCTTCATCGTGTTCTCTTTGAACATGATCATGATCAGGGTCGCGCCGAGCAGGCCCAGCCCGGTGGTGAACATGCCGGACACCGTCCCGGCCTGGAAGGCGATCTCCAGCGCCTTCTTAAAGCTGGTCAGGGCGGCGTTGGCGACGCGGGTGTTGGCCCGCACCGCCAGGCCCATGCCCACGTACCCGGCGCCGTAGGAGGCGGCCACCCCCATCAGGAAGGCGAGGGAGACGCCGCCCGCCAAGGCGGGGCCCATCGCGTTGCGATAGAGGAAGAACAACCCGATGGCGATGGCGATCACGAACCAGATCATGGTGCGAACCTGCTGGCCCAGGTAGGCCATCGCGCCCTGCTGGATGGCCGAGCTGACGTCCTGCATGGACTGGGACCCAGGGTCGTGACCGGTGGTCTTGCGGGCCAGGTAGTACCCGTAGAAAAGCGCCACGAACGCCGAGGCCAGCACGAGGTAAACGAGCGTCCAGTCCGACGGCGTGAACTGGGGCAGGACGACGTCTCCCTCGGCGGCGTGCGCCAGGCCGGGCGCCGCGCCGAGCGCGACGAGCCAGGCCCATGTCAGTCTCCGCTTCACTGTGACAACCTCCGTGTGTGCTGTGGACTCGATACCGTCTGCATATTACTCGGCGTGCTTGATCTCGCTCGCCGCAATCTTCGTTTCTCCCGCCCCGGCCTTGCCGGAGGCGCCGAAGAGTCGGATGTAGCCGCGCACCAACTCCTTCGAGGCCTTCAGCCCGGGGAGCAGGATCTTGCGCAGGTCCTTCTCCATGGGACGCTCGCCGAAGGCGGTGTGACAGCCGCGCAGGAAGGCCATGCTCACCGCGGTGGCCACGTTCACCTTGCACACCCCGAGCTTGACCGCCTCCTCCAGGGTGCACTCGTTCGGCTGCAACTCCAGGCCCTTGGCCTCCGCGTCGGCGCGGGTGCGCAGCACGCCGCTGCTGCCGTGGCACACCAGCGGTACGCCGGTGGCATCCCGGATCGCCTCGATCCGGTCCCGGCGCAGCGGCCAGATATCGTCCCACATTCCGTGGATGGAACCCATCGCCGCCGCCAGGGAATCAATGCCGGTGCGCTCGACGAAGGAATTCGCCTGCTTCGGGTCGGCCATCAGGGATTCGACCTTGGGACCCGCGAGGGCGCGCAACTCGGAAACCTGCTCCGCGGCCGGGCGGGCGCGCAGCGCGTTCATGGCGTCGGTGGACAGGAAATCCTCTATCGTGGGAATCTTACCCAATTCCGCCTCGACCGGCAGCCCGCAGGAGTGGGCCGCCTCCGCGATCTTGGCCGAAGTCAGGATGTTCTCCTCGAGGGGCAGCGCCGAGCCGTCGAACATCAGGGAGGTGAAGCCGACGTGCAGGCACTGCAGATTCTGCAGAAAGCTCGTGCCGTGATCCAGGTGCAGCACCACGGGGACGCTCGCCTCCTCCGCGATGGTCGCCACCATGGTGGTGGCCATCTTCAGCCCGGCGTACTTGATCGCGCCCTGGCTGACTTGCAGGATCACCGGCGCGCGCTCCTCCTCCGCCGCCTCGACGACGGCCTTCACGCATTCCATATTGTTGGCGTTGAACGCCCCGACGGCATAGCCTCTGGCCTGCGCATCCAGCAACAGCTCCTTCGACGTCACTAGCGGCATCGCAACTCCTCTCTCTGCACGTGTTCCCTGCGCTCGCGCCGAAAGCGGCCGCGGCTGGTTGCGTCGCCGGGCCGCCGATGGGTAAGCGTGACTTCCCCTCTATTCCCGCGCGCCGGAGAGTTCCCCTCCTTAGCGAAATGCTAGGTTAGCCCGGGCGCGCCGAGGCGGTCGCGCGCAGTTGGATTAGCCCTGTTTCGCGCGGGGATTACTACGCGGGGGAGAGCGAGCTGACTACTGCCTGCGGCGCGTCTCCCGGCGCCCCAGCAGGGCTTCCTGCAGCACGTGCTGATCCTGGGGCGTCGCCACCCCGATCACGGTGTCGCCCGACTCGAGCACGGTGGTCCCGCTGGGCAGCAGGATGTGATCCTCTCGGATCACCGTGGCCAGCACGCACTCTCCCGGTAGGTGGATGTCCTTGACCATCTGACCGGCCGCCGGGGAGTCGTCGGTCAACTCGACGCTGGCCACGACGATGCGCCCGCGCCGCAGGGCGGTGAGCAGCACCGACTCGCCCGTCTCCACTTCCTGATCAATCAGGCTGTAGATGATCCGAGTGCTGGCGACGGTCTCGGTCACTCCCAGCAGGTGGAAGATCTGCTCGTTCTTCGGGTTGTTGACGCGGGCGATCTGGCGGGGCACGCCGAACTGCTTCTTCGCGATCTGGCAGACCACGAGATTGTCCTCGTCATGCCCGGTCACGGCCACCGCGCAGTCCGCGCGGTTCATCCCCACATCGTGCATCACCCGCACTTCACACCCGTCCCCAACCACCAGAGCCTCGCCGAACTCCGCGGACAACTCCGCCGCGCGCGACGGGTCCTTCTCGATCACCGTCACCTCGTGCCCCTCGGAGATGAGGGTGCGGGTGAGGTGGTAGCCGACTTTCCCTGCGCCCACGACGATCACGTACATGGCCGCTACTCCTTCTCTGCCGGGGCCGGCGTCTCGTCCAGGCCGTGTAGGAGGTATTCGCGGCAGTTTCGGATCTCGCGGTCCAGCAGCAGGTCGTGGAGGATGCCGGCCCCGATCAGCGTGGTGCACACCGTCTCGATCCCGGCCTCGCGGTAGACGTCGGCGCGAATCGGATCATAGACCCGCGCCAGCACCTTCGGTACGCGGTAGCGGTACTTGGCGATCTGGGCGGCCACGATGTTGGTATTGTCCCCGCTGGTGACGCTGATGAACGCGTCGGCCTGTTCGATCCCGGCCTGCCGCAGGATGTCCTCATCTATCCCGATCCCGCGGACGATCTCGTGCGTGAAGCCCTCGCCCAGCCGTTGCACCGCCTTGTCGAAGGCCGACTGATCGCGGTCAATCACCACCACGTGGTGCCCCTCCCTCGTCAGGGACGCGGCCAAGGTAGACCCCACTCGTCCGCATCCCAGAATGATCACTTTCACCCTATTCCTCCGTGTCCCGCGCCCGCCCAAGGCGGGCCCTGGCGACAAGAACCGGCGGCGACACGCGTCGCCCCCGGTCCCAGCCGGCCTGAGTATAGCACCGGGGGCAGGGCCGCGCAACAGACGTTGCGAGAGTGTAGATGCAACGCGATTTTGTCACATGCTAACTGCAGAGCGAAAATGTCCTAG
>CAZUGW010000070.1:7414-11858 GCA_964620055.1 uncultured bacterium | reverse complement strand
GCCGCCACCACCAGGGTGTTGGCCACCGTGGTGGTCGCACCCGGAATGGCGCCGCTGGTGTCGGCCGTGGATTCCGTGCCGCCGGCCGTCACGTCCCACGGGTCGCCGGAGGTGGCCGCCCCGCGGAGGGCGATGATGCGACCCAGTTGGTGATTGCCCGAGTCGCTAGTAGTCGGAGCGCCCTGCGTCCCGTTGTACCGCGACCAGAACACTGTGAGGCGCACCGCGTTGGAGGCCGCCGCCGTGCCGTAGCTTTGCGGGGAGTTCGTCACCTCGGTCCAGGTCCCGCCGTTCTGGTTGGAGATGGAGATGGCCTGGTTGGCGGTCTCCAGGGATAGCAGCAGGATGTCGTTTGCCGCGATCCCCGCAGGAAGCGCGGGCGTGATCGCGCCGGTGCCCGAGGCCACCGTCCCGGCGGCGACGAACGTGGGGGTGCTGCCGGCCGCGCTGACGGTGATGTAGCTCGGCTTCGTGTTCGTGTTGTTGCCGCCCGCGTTGGTGGCGGTCAGAGCCACCGTGTACGAACCCGCACTGGCATACGTATGGCTTGGGTTCTGCACGGTGCTCGTGCCGCTGTCCCCAAACGTCCACGACCACGAGGTCGGGGAGTTCGTCGAGGTGTCGGTGAAGGCCACCGTCAACGGGGCCGTACCGGAGGTCGGAGACCCGGTGAAGTTCGCCACCGGGGCCGGCGGATTGACCGTGATGTAGTTGGTCTTCGTGTTCGTATTGTTGCCGCCCACGTTGGTCGCGGTCAAGGCGACGGTGTACGAACCCGCGCTGTTGTACGTGTGGCTCGGGTTCTGGGCGGTGGAAGTGCCGCTGTCCCCGAAGGTCCACGACCAGGAGGTAGGCGTGTTGGTGGAGGTGTCTGTGAAACTCACCGCCAAGGGCGCCGTGCCGGAGGTGGGCGTGCCGGTGAAGTTCGCCACCGGGGCCGGCGGGTTGATGGTGATGTAGTTGTTCTTCGTGTTGGTGTTGTTGCCATAGGAGTTCGTCGCCGTCAGCGCGACGGTGTACGAACCCACGCTGTTGTAGGTATGGCTCGGGTTCTGCGCGGTGGAAGTGCTGCTGTCCCCAAACGTCCACGACCAGGAGGTCGGGGTGTTGGTCGAGGTGTCCGTGAAGCTCACCGCCAACGGAACCGTGCCCGAGGTGGGCGTGCCGGTGAAGTTGGCTACCGGCGCGGACCCGCCGCCCGAGACCGTGATGTAGCTGTTCTTCGTCTCGCTGTCCGAGCCGGCGGAATTGGTCGCGGTCAGCACCACATTGTAGTTGCCGGAACTGCTGTACGTGTGGCTCGGGCTTTGCGACGTGCTCGTCCCGGCGTCTCCGAAGGTCCAGGACCAAGAGGTCGGGGTGTTGGAGGAGCAGTCCGTGAAGGTCACCGCCAGCGGCGCGCTGCCTGATCTGGGGCTAGCCACGAACTCCGCGATGGGAGTGATGGCGCTGGACTGCACCAGCTCGAGCCGCCAGCGCATCAGGTCGTTCGAGATGGTGTAGTTCGACGTCCCATTCGGGCAGCCGCAGAACTCGAAGCTCAACTCACCGCCGCTGGTCATGTAGTTTGCGGCGTTGGTGCTCTCCCAGGTCCAGTCCGTATCGCTGGTCCCCATCAGCCAACCGCCCAGGTACTGATAGACATAGTCAGACTTGCGGATGAACACCAGGCCGCTGGTCGGCGTCGTGCTGGAACTGCGCTTCGACTGGAACTCGGCCTTGATCCGCGCCACCTGAGACGGCGCGTACGCGGTATCAACGTTGTACTGAAGCGAGATGTGCTTGTCGGCGGCGGTAGGCTGCATCACCATATAGGACTGGTCGTCGTTCTGGAGATTGGTGAGGCCGCCGGACACGATGGAGGCTCCTCCCCCCCAACTGTCCGGGTAGACGACCACTTCTTGAATCACGTTGATGTAGTTGGTCTTGACCTCCGAATCCTGACCCTGGGCGTTCGTGGCGGTCAGGCTAACGGTGTAGCTCCCCTGCGCCGAGTAGGTGTGGCTGGGGCTCTGCGCGGTGGAGGTCCCGTTGTCCCCGAAGGTCCACGACCAAGAGGTCGGAGCGAAGATAGAGAGATCGGTGAAGTTGACCGCGAGCGGGGCCGGACCGCGGGTGGTCGCGGCCTGGAACTTAGCCGAAGGGGCGCGCACCGTTCCCGCGGCCAGGTCGGCGAGCTCGCGGCAGGCCGCGTAGTAGGGCGCGTTACTGTTCGACCAGTCCGGCACGGTGATTGCGTTGTCCATGGTGTGGGGCAGCAGGTCCTGCATGATACTCTGCACCTGCGCGGTCTTGCCGGCCTGCTCCGCCAGCCACATGTACTCCACATCCTGTGCGCCGCGCCGGTACATCTTCATGCGGATCGAGGCGATGGGCCCGGCGAAGGCGCGGTTCTGGGCCGTGAAGATGTAGTCCTGACCGGGGTAGATCAGCGTCCCATCGCCGTTGCCGGTATCCTCCGCGTGGACAGTATGGAAGGACAACGGGTCGGTCCATACGTCGAAGTCGGTATTGGGGTTGATCTCATTCCAGTTGCGATTGTAGTGAGTGCTCTCCCAGGTGAACCAGGTGGGGATGTTCCACTGGTGGCCGATCCACGGCTTGAGGCGGTAGGCGATGCCCCAGTCGTCAATGACGTTGGCCGCCGACTTGGGGCGGTAGGCCGCGTAAGTCCACATCTCGTCGCCGCGCGCGACGGCCGCCTGGCGCAAGGGGTCGGTGTAGGTGGCGTTTGGCGTACACCAGACGTCCACGGAGCCGAAGAGGTCGCTGACCGGCGTGGTGGTCACGAGGATCGGGAGTCGGTTCCCCGGTCCCGGATTGGTGTGAACGTAGCCGGCCTCGGTCTGGATCTGCGCGTATTGGGCGGATCCCGGCTCGTCGGTCATGTAGAGAAAGTACTTCACGCTGGGGGCGTTGGCGTCGAACCAGTTCACCCAAGCGTCTGATTCGCTACGATAGGTGGCCTGGGTGGAGCCCCACAGCCCTCCGTAGGTGTAGATCGAGAAGATCTTGTTGCCGACGCCTTCGCCTGGCCCCTCGTAGTTCTGCCCGCTGGTGTAAGCGGTTCCCGCGAGGGTCCCCTCAAGGCCGTGGGCGACGTCATCCCACCCGCCGGGGCCAATGAGGTCGAGCCGATGGCGGTGGGCCATCCGGTGGTAGTTGAGGAGCAGGGGCCACTGGGTGTCCCAGGTCAGATTGTGGCGCTTCGCGACGTTGTCTTCGCTGAAGTACACCATGGTCTGGCAGTGGCTGTCGTCGGACAGAGTGGGGTTGAGCACTTGCAGCGAGATGGGAATGGTCCGCTCGGTCGCGCCGTTCAGCTTGATGGTGATGGTCCCAGTGTACGTCCCCGTGGGGAGCGTCTTGTCAATGTAGAGGTCCACCCAGACGCCCTGGTTCTGGTTGGCGGTGATGGTGAAGGGCGCGCCGCCCTTACCCGAGGCCGCGGAAAACGGAACCAGCGCGTCCGGCATCCAGCCGGCGGTCATGCCGCTGATGCTGGGCGCCGCCGAGGCGCTCCAGTTGAAGTAGCCGGTGTCGGGATCGCCCGAGAGGACGGAGACGTTGAAGTAGTGCTCGGTGAAAAGCTCCACCCCCATCCCAAGGTAGTTGTTCGCCGCCAGCAGCGGATGGCTGCCGCGAATGGTATTGCCGCCGCTTGTGAGGTTGGAGATCTGCACGTCCGCGTTGGTGGCCCCGGAGCCGTCGGCTTGGAGGATCAACTGAAAGGCCACGATCTCGTTCCGGCAGCCGAACAGAGAGACGGAACTCCCGTTCCAGACGGAGTTCCCGTTCTTCAGAGGGCTGGTGAGGTTGTCGCGGAAGATCTTCTCCCCGTCATCCACCGCCCACACTAAGGTAAATCCGGCCTGCGCGCGCGTGCCGCTCACCGACACGAACAGCGCACTGAGCATCAGGACGGCCAACATCCACGTCCAACGTGTGCGTTTCAACCTTGCCCTACCTCCTTTCCAGCGGTTGCACAGCAAGCCCTGCTCAGAAAGTGAGATCGCGCCCGCGGGTCTCTGGAATGTGGGCGCTCGGCATCACCCCCTCCGGCGTGCGGCCTGAGCGATCGCGCGGCGCGCCGCGCGTCACCGCTGCCGTTCTACGGCGCGCCCGGCATGGTTCCTGCCTGGCGACAGAAAAAGCGGCGTCCCTCTCGCTCGCAAAGAGCCGGGACGCCGTGGCCTTCGGTCGCCGCCTTTCCTATTTCCGTGGCTCAGATCATCTGCACCTTCACCCGCACCCCCTCCCCCTTCACGGCCACGTCGCACAGCGTGAATCCCCCCGACCACAGCAGCACCGTGGCCAGTCGCATCAGCCCCAGGCCCAGCCGCACCGGCGAGACGGCCACCTTTGTCCTGGAGCAAGCGTCTGCCGGTGTCGCCTCGCCGCTGGCCAATCCAGCGAATGTCACACAGGCCTTCAAAGACACGCT
>CAZUGW010000070.1:4984-7404 GCA_964620055.1 uncultured bacterium | reverse complement strand
CATCCGTCTCCGCCTCCGGCGCGCAGGAACCGCGGTCGCGCGCGAGAGGTTCACGGCGCCCGCGGCGAAGTTAGGCGTCGGGGGACATTGCTCAGGAGATGGGAATGGCAGGTTTCACCCCCATGTTTGGTGAGCGTGATCGCAGATCGCTTCGTCCCGTCTTCACCCGATTACTCTTCACACTACTGGCCTTCGGCGTTACCATCTCGTGCAGCATGTGCAACGGCGGCAGTGCGCTGGCTAAGGGCGGGAAGCCTCAGGAGGCGAGCATGACCGACAAGACCAGCCAGTGGCAGAGCATTGGACTGAGCGGCGGTGGGGCGATGTACACGCCCGCGATCTCACCCGCCGACCCGAACCTGATGCTGCTGAACTGCGACATGGGCGCGGCCTATCGCTCCACCGATGGCGGCGCGAACTGGCAGATGATCCACTATTCGCAACTGCAGGGTTCCAGGCGCGTCTCCCCCGTGTTCCATCCCACCGACCCGAACACCGTATACGCGGGGAGCGGATGGGACGGAGAACTGAAGGTCAGCCGGGACAAGGGGAAGACCTGGGCGCCGTTCGAGGGGCTGCCGGGCCGCGGCGGCGTGCTCGCGATTGACCCCGGCAACCCGAGCCTCATGCTGGTCGGCTCGCGCGGCGCGATCTACCGTTCGACCGATGGCGGGAAGCACTGGAAGCCGTCCGGCAATCCCGCGGGCTCGGTGGTCGGCTTTCACTTCGACCGGACCAGCCCCGCTACGCCGCGCGTGTGCTTCGCCGCGACCCACAGCAGTGTCTACCGCTCCGACGACGGGGGAGCAACGTGGACGGACGTCGGTGGCAGCCTGCCGTGGCCGAAGGTGCTCGCCTTCGCGGGCGGCTCAGACGCGAAGTCGAAGACGTGCGTGCTCTATTGCGCCGTGGAGAGCAAAGAGGTCAACGGCGAGATGGCGGGCGGCGTCTACCGCTCCGACGACCGGGGCGCGTCGTGGACACGGGCCATGGGCGAGGGTATTGACCAGAAGGCGAAGACCGGATGGGAGGGCAAGATAGGTCCCGCTCAGTACGAGTTCGTGCTGACCACAGATGCTAACCCGTCCGTAGTCTATGCCGTCCGCACCGAGAACGGGATGATCTACCGGAGCGACGACCGCGGCGACCACTGGCACCCGATCTTGTTCACGGTGAGAGGCGGCCTGAAGTTCAACGTCGAGCCGCAGTACATCATCGCGGAGACCGGGGGCTGGCGAGAGAACATCTCCGGCGCGGGAATTGACCCGAACGATCCGGACCACGTGATCATCACGGACTGGATGTGCGTCTACATCACCACCGACGGCGGAAAGACCTGGAAGTCCGGCCATACCCGCCGCGCCGACCCGAAGGGCCGGGCGACGAAGGGACAACAGTGGGTCAACAACGGGCTGGTGGTGACGACGGTCTGGCACTATGACATAGACCCGTTCGAGCACAATCGGCATTACATCTGCTACACCGACATCGGCTATGCCCGCTCGACCGATGCCGGCAAGACGTGGTACTGGCAGCACGGCGAACCGTTGCGGAACACCACGTATGAACTGGCCTTTGACCCCGAGACGCCGGGCAAGATCTGGGGCGCGTTCTCCGACCTGCACGACATCCCCAACAACAACGTGATCTCCGGCCGGCACTACTGGCCCGGCTCGGGCGGCGGCGTCGGGAGCAGCGAGGACTTCGGGGTGACGTGGAAAGACACCTCGCAGGGGCTGCCGGGCAAGCCCATCGTCTCGGTCGTGGTGGATCCAAAGAGCCCGAAGGGAGACCGGACGCTGTACGCCTCCGCGTTCGAGGCGGGCGTGTACAAGTCCACGGACGACGGAAAGACGTGGGTCAAGCGGTCGGACGGCCTCGGCGATCCGAACGTGAACATGCGGGCCTGCCGCCTGATCCTGCATCCCGACGGCACGCTCTTCTGCCTGGTCACGGCGCTGCAGAAGGACGACGCCTTCCTGCCGCAGGGAGTCGGTCTCTACCGCTCCAAGGATGGGGCGGAGACGTGGGAGTGCATCACGCAATCGCACCGGCTGCTCTGGCCCAAGGACTTCGATGTGGACCCGCGCGACAGCAACGTCATCTACCTCGGGGCGGCCGACCCCAATGGCCCGGCCCAGGGTGGGCTGCACAAGACGACCGATGGCGGGAAGACCTGGGAGCGAATCGCGCGGGAAGGGCCCGAGGCCTTCGGGGCGACGGTGAACCCGCGCAAGCCGGACTGGGTGTACCTGTGTCTTACCGAGAGCGCGCCCGACTGCGGGCTGTGGCTGAGCAAGGACGCGGGCAAGACGTGGAAGCCGCTGGAGGGGTTGCCGTTCAAGAACGCGATGCGAGTGGCCTTCGACGCGGATAACGACTCGGTGATCTACGTCTGCACGTTCGGGGGGAGCGTGTGG
>CAZUGW010000070.1:0-4974 GCA_964620055.1 uncultured bacterium | reverse complement strand
GGAGTAGGCAGGGCGGCCCAAGGCCTTCCTCCCGCTCACCATCCCCAGCGTCAGGTCGAACGGGAAGGTGGCCTGCTCACCGCGCGCCTCGGCCTCCGCGATCGCCGCCTCGATCTTGCGGAGGCCGGCGGCATAGGCAGTGTCTGACAGCAGCGCGAGTTGGGAACTGGAGGACTTCTGCAGGAACGGGTTGCTCAGTATGTCCCGACCGACCCTGGGATCACAGATGCGCTGGACGGGCCGGCACGCCACGTCCGCGAACCCGTCCGCCTGCATCCACTCCGCCACCGTCTCCCACGACGGGAAGCGCGCCAGATCGGTCTCGTAGGTTCCCTCGAAGTACTGATAGACCCAGTGCGCGCCCACGCGACGCCGCGGGTCCGATCCGATCACCGCCACCACGCCCCCCGGCCGGAGCAGCCGATAGGCCTCCGCGACGAACTCCCGTTGGCGCGCGAAATGGCAGAGCGCGTTGACGCAGAAGACGAGGTCAAACGCGCCGGCCGCGAACGGCAGTCGCTCCCCGCGGCCGTGGACGAGCAGGCGCGACGCGCCATTCCCCTGCGCCTTCCGCAGCATCTCCAGGGAGAGGTCGAGGCCGACGATCACCTCGCACTGGGGGCGGAGGTGGGCCAGCCAATGTCCCGTCCCGCATCCCACCTCCAGGACGCGGCGGCAGGCGTGCTGGCTGAGCAGAGAAACGAGCGCCTCGCCTACACCCGCCAAGGGGTTGACCTGGTAGCGGTCGTCATAGGTCAGAGCGATGGGAGAATAGTCGGGGCTTCTGTCGGACATGGGCGTGAGGTTTGGGGCACGACATGTCGTGCCCCTACCGCTTCCTCCCGCTTACCATCCCCAGCGTCATTCCCGCGCCTCCCGCGCGACTCTACCCGGTATGAATCGGCCCGGTGTCCACCGCCTCGAAATCACTGCCCTTCACGCGCTTCAGGGTGTTCAGGTCCTCGTCGTCCCAGCGCGGGTCGGGAGCGCCGGTGACGAACCAATCCCCGCCGTTATCGGCCACGATCATCCCGTACTTCTTGAGCGCCTTCAGGATTACTTGCGCCTGCCTCGGGAAGCCGGAGATGTCGTAACTGGCCTTCAGCCGGAAACGCAGGCCCATCGGGGCCAGGTTCGGGTCCTTGCGGCGGCTGGCGAAGTGGGTCGCGGGGAGGACGTAGCCACGCTGACTCCGCGAGACGGTGAAGCGCACGGCGTGGGCGATCTCGCCCTTCTCCACCACCTCGTCATAGCGCACCAAGCCGGGGAAGATGGGCAGGCCCGCGGCGTCGGTGGAGGTCCACGTCTCTGGCCGGAGCTTGTTCGATTTCAGGTCGAAGACCGCGCCCGATCCCGCCTTCCACCCGCCCTCCACCTTGAAGGAGTGGAACAGCTCGTAGAGCTTGTGGTGGTCGGTGTCAATCACGAGCACATGCCGGTCACCCTCGACCTCCCCGCCGCCCTCGATCGGCGCGTCATCGGGGATAGGGTAGGGACCTGGGTCGCTCTCGCCCCCATACTCGAACATGATCGGCACTCTGGGTTGGTTGCCCTTCACGAGGACGTAGGGGATGCCGTTGGGGCGACCCTCGTAGGGCCCGCCGAAGCACGGATGCAGGGGCTTGTCCCGACCGATGCTGGCGACAAAGTTGTCCGAGTTCGGGTGCACGGGCAGCTTCGAAATGTCCGTGTTCCACGGATTATCGGGCGGGAAGATCCGCAAGTCGGTCGGCATCTTGGGGGTCTTGCGTTGCACTGGATCCTCCTTCCCGTTGCTCTGTCCGGCGCTGCCGCAACTCACTAGACCGAGCGCCGCGAGCGCTCCCAAACACAGCACCCACCGCCCCCCTCGCTTCGCCAGAGTAGTGATCACAGGCCTTACCTCCCGCCAAGTCTGGCCTGGTGATTCTGTGAACGGGCGCGGGCCTCCTGTGTTTGCGCGGCCGGTCTTTCGGCTAGGTATCGTAATGGGAATGTCGAAGAGGCGAAGAGTCCCTCTGGGATGGCGTTGCCCATCCCAACGGGACGGCAGAGCCATCGAGGAGTCGAAGAGTCGAAAGGCGAACAGGCGGAGAGATGAGCGAATGAGGATCTTCGAGACGACAGACTCAGGCAGCGTCGAGATTGAGATCAATGAGGACATTACCGCCCGCCATGAGGCCCTGGCGCGGCGCAATCGCGAGCTGTTTGCGCAGCGCGGGGTTCGCGCCTTCGACGTGGCCGGCTCGGTGGGGGCGGGGAAGACTTCGCTCATCGCCGCGCTGGTGGAGCGGCTCAGCCCGCGCCTGGGTGTGGGCGTGATCGCGGGCGATGTCGCCACCACCTATGACGCGGAGCGCGTCGCAGCCAAGGGCGCGAAGAAGGTGCTCCAGATCAACACCGGCGGGATGTGCCACCTCGACGCCAAGCTCGTCTATCAGGCCGTACAGCAACTGCCCGAGTCCGGGCTGGAGGTGCTGTTCATCGAGAACGTGGGCAACCTCATCTGCCCGGCCGGCTTCAACCTCGGGGGCGAGGCGCGGATCGTGGTCACCTCGGCGAACGAGGGCGCGCACGTCATCGAGAAGCACCCCGCGATGTTCCAGTCCGCCGACCTGGTGGTGCTGAACAAGACCGACATCGCGGCGGCGGTGCAGGTGGACCTCGACCGGCCCGCGCGCGACCTCGCGGCGATGCGGCCGGGGTTGCCGGTGGTGCGCACCAACCTGCTCACAGGCGAGGGCGTGGACGAAGTGCTGCGCGCCCTGCGCCTCGGTTAGCCCATGCACGAGCTCTCCATCGCCTCCGAGATCTGGTCCAGCGTCGCCAAAGCCGCGCGGGAGCACGGCGGCGGCCGCGTCCGCGCGGTGAAGCTGGAGCTCGGCGTGCTCAACCTCCTCGCCGACGAGCAGGTCACGTTCTGGATCGAGATGCTGGCCGACCAGTCCGGCTCGCCGGGTGTCGCGGTGCAGATCACCCACCTCCCGGCGCGCGTCAAATGCCGCGCCTGCGGAGTCGAGAGCGAGACCCCGCTGCCGGAAGGGGAACTCGACCACTACCTCCTCCCCACTCTCACCTGCCCGGCCTGTGGCTCGGGGGAGGTGGAGGTGACGGGGGGGAGGGAGGTGAAGGTGGTGAGTGCGGAGGTGGAGCGATGATGTCGGAAGAGCATCGTGCGGGAGTGTTGGCGCTCGCGACGGAATGTCGCCAACTGGTGGATCGCGTAATGGCGCGCGCCGAGAAGCCCAGCGGCCCTCCAAGCTCTGAGAATCTGCTGAAGAGGGCAGTCGCGATGCTAACCGCAAAGGCATGTGACACATTTGACGGGCTGCTGCTTCTTGCGGGCCACGGACTGATTGGGGAGGCCTTTGTTCTGTACCGCGTCCTGCTCGAGACTTTCGCCAATACCGAGTTCATCGTCAAGCATGGCGATGCAGGCACTTTCCTGTTCTGGGAGGGCACTGCTGCACATCTGCGCCAACTCGAGAAGATACTGAAACGGGGGTACATGAAGGATCACTGGCCCGAGGCCGACGTATGCGAGGGGATCCGCAGGTTGGAGACGGAATGCAGGGAGATTGAGGATGTGCTGCCGAGCGCATTTGGTGGGTTGCCAGCGGGCGACGTCCTATGGGAGGGGACACCAAAGAGACGACTAACGTGGGAGAGGCTCCGCGTGTCAGGCAGATTCGAGCGGGCCGGGTTGAAGTCGCTATACGAGACTGTCTACGCGCTTGCATCCCAGCATGTACACGCGGACCCTGCCATTCAGCGCTCGTACTTCGACCCGCCTGGGAGCCAGGACCCTCTCGTTGGCCAGAAGACACGCTACTTTGAAAAGGTAGTTACCTTGGCTTGTCTTGCCCTGATAGCACAGGCTGGTGCCGCGAGCAAGGTTTTTGCTGTGGGCTTGGACGAGTGCGTCAACTCGCACTTCGCGCGCGTGAGGGCAAGCTCTGCATGGAAATGCCCAACGTAAGGTAGTGGGGCAATGCTGATCAAGCAACGGGATGCCGCGGCCTTCGACTGGAACGGATTATCCATCCGTGACTCCGGGTCACTGCTCGACGGCGCCGCGTCGGTCGCGGTGATCGAAGCGCCGGCCGGCGCAACGCATCCTCTCGCCTACTCGTCGCGGTGCGACAAGCTCTACTTCGTGCTGGAGGGCGCGGTGTGGTGGGTGGTGAACGGCGTCGTCTATCTGACCGAGCCGGGGGACCTGCTGGTCGTTCGGAAGGGGACGCGCTTCCGCTACGAGCCGCGCCACGAGCAGCCCGCGCGGATGCTTCTGGCCCACCTCCCGGCCTTCGATCCCGAGGCAGAGCAGGTGCTCCCCGATCTGCTCAGGGAGCATGACGTCCACCTGCAAGGGGAGCAGGTCACACTGCGGCCCATGACCGAGAGTGATTGGGAACCGATCTTCGCCTGGGAGTCGGACTCGGAGGCCGTCGCCTGGTTCAACGGACCGGATGACCCGCCAGACCCCACCCTCGCGCAGGTGCAGAGCGTCTATCGCGGCGTCTCCGCTTTCGCCTGCAACTTCATCATCGAATACCATCGCGAACCCATCGGCGTCTGCTGGCTGCAGAAGCTGAATCTGCCGGACCTCATCGCCCGCTTCCCGGGGCGCGACCTGCGGCGCATTGACCTGATGATCGGGCGCATGGACCTGCGGAATCGCGGCCTGGGCACGGACACGCTTCGCACGCTCGTACGATTCGCCTTCGAGCAGGAGCGCGCGGACGGCGTCTTCGGCCTGGTGGACTCGGGCAATCACCGCAGTCGCCGGGCGTTTCAGAAAGCGGGCTTCAGCGAATTGCCAGGGTGGGAGGCGGAGGGGGAGAGGGCGCTGGTGGTGTGGAGGGAGGGCTGAGGGAGCGCATGAACGACGAGCACCGAGAAGAGGAATGTCACGAGCGCGACCCTGCCGCGCGCCGCCTCCCTGAAGGTGTACACCGCGATCGTCCAGACCTTCATCGGCCCGCCTCCCTCGTT
>CAZUGW010000069.1:9275-11861 GCA_964620055.1 uncultured bacterium | reverse complement strand
GGCGAATGCGGCAACAGCGCCCTCCCTACGTACTCCGCCACTGCGCCCGCCACTGCGGCCATCGGCCCCACGCCGCAGCGCCGCCCGGCCTCCGCCATCTCCACCGCGATCTGCGGCGCGCCGGGCAGGGGAGTGTGAGGTGCCAGCGTCGCCTCGAACTGCGGGTCCTCGAAGACGTAGGCCTCCAGTTCCTCGCGCACGGAGAGCAGCGCCTGCTCCGCCTCCTCCCACAGGTCGCGCTCCGCGCTGATCTGCAAGTCCGACTGCTCGACGCTCACCCGGAACGTGACCAAGTCGGTGTCCAACCAGCGGCGATAACTCCGTTCCTCGTGATACACACAGGCCTCATAAGTAGGGGCACGGCATGCCGTGCCCCTTGCAGAGTACCGCTACGTCTCTCACGAGGGCACGGCATGCCGTGCCCCTTGCAGAGTACCGCTACGTCTCTCACGAGGGCACGGCATGCCGTGCCCCTTGCAGAGTACCGCTACGTCTCTCGTGAGGGCACGGCATGCCGTGCCCCTAGAGAGTACCATGACCTCGCTCGCGAGGGCCCGGCGTGCCGTGCCCCTACGGCTAGAACGTCAGCTCAATCCCATTCACCGGACAGGCCTTCACGCACTCGCCACAGGCCACGCACTTCTCCGGGTCCAGCAGGACGAGCATGGAGGGCCGCTCGTAATAGAGCGCGCCGCTCGGGCAGACGCCGACGCAGGCCCCGCAGTGCACGTGATTGTTCTCGATGAAGCGGATGTCCTGCACCAGCGGCTGGAGCCGCACGCCCTTCTCATTCAGAAACTTCACCGCGCGCGAGTAGTCCTTCTCCTCGCCGCTCAACTCCAGCACCATCAGCCCCTGGTCCTCCGAGCCGATGGAGGCCTTCAGGATGTTGAACGCCAGGTTGTAGTCCTTCATCACCTGATACGTGATCGGCTGACCCGTGACCACGGGCGGGAAATGCAACACGATGCGATGGGTGACTTGCATGATAGTTCCTTTCTCTCCGTGATCCGGGGCTAGCCCGCCTCTTCCTTCGGGGGATCGTACGGCATCGGCTTCATCACGATTGCGGAATCGGCGCTTGGGATGGTCGCGACCGGCGCGGTCAACTCGAACTTGTCGGTCTTGATCCACTCCTTCAGCAGGTTCGCGATCTCCACCGCGCGGGGATAGGACGAGAGCGCGGCCACCGGGATCTTCTTCCCGTCCACCTCGATCTCGCCGGTCTTGAGCTGCGCATAGCTCACCCGCCCGATCACGTCCGGCTGCCGGTTCGGATAAGCCTCGCTGTAATCCACGATGGGGGCGAGGATATCGGCGTCGCCCACTCCCGTCTGCGCCGCGGTCTCCTCGTCCAGCACCGGGATGGGCAGGCCCACGCCTATCATCAAACTGGTGCCATAGCCGCGGATGCTGCCGCCGCGGAGATAACGCTGCTTCATCAGCTTCAGGTCGCCGATCAGCGTCAGGGTGCCGGAGGGCGAGATGGGCAGCCCTTGGTCCGAGCGCTTCACCCCCGGGCTGTGCTGCGTCCCGTTCCAGGCTACGTAGCCCACGCCGCCGCCGAGGAAGATGCGGGTCCCGATCCCCGCGTGGCGGTACAGCGGGTCATTGAACAGCGGCGAGAGCTGCCCCGCGCTGCAGTAGTTTGCCGACCCCAGGTTCGGCTCGATCGTACCCATGTAGGTGTAGAGCCGGCGTCCCGAGAGGTTCACCGCTACGTTATAGTTCTGATAGACGTTCCGTGGGTTCACCAGGAAGGCCTCGTTCATCTCCGCCAGCGTGAGATAGGTGGAGAGGTGCTTGCGCGGATAGCAGTCGGTGCCATAGGCCGAGGCCTCCAGCAACACCTTCTTGCCGGCCACCAGATCCTCGATCACGTGCCCGCCGCCGTACCGGAACTCGCCCGGGTAGACCGCGTTGCGCGGGTCCTCATCCGGCGTCGCCGTCGCGCCGACGTACACGTCCACCGCCGCCAGCCCGGGGTACACGGGAACGCGGTTCAGCTTCACGTCCCCGCCGCCCAGCTTGATGCGCGGCTTCGAGTGCCCGAGGTTAAGCATGGCGCCGGAGGAGCACATCAGCCCGAAAGTTCCCGTGGTCACCACGTCAACCGTCTTCGCGGCTTCTTTCGCCCCCTTCTCCGCGACGACGCTGACCATCTCTTCGGCGGTGACCACCACCACCTGACCACGACGGATCTTCTCGTTAATCTCCTCCAGCGTCTTTCCCATCTCGCTCCTCCTAGAGCACGGTTTTTGGGGCGGCGCTCGCCCCTGATGCAAACCCGCGCGGCAACCCGCCGCGCCGGCTTTCGCCAATGATAACAGACAGCACCAACGTGGGCAATAGCCTAGCATACCTATATGAATTAGCGCAAGAGGGCGCGCGAGATTTCTCCCCGATCCCCAGCTTCCGACTCGCTGTTCCCCTCTATCCCCCCTCAGATCATGGCAGGGACGAACCGGCGGCCGCCGACTCGTCCCTCTGTGGGCCGTTCACCGCGCGTCTGCGCCTCGGAAGCGCCTTCTCGGAGCGTCACCGCCCCCGCACGAACTCGAAGCGCGGCTCTTGCGTCCAACTCCG
>CAZUGW010000069.1:422-9265 GCA_964620055.1 uncultured bacterium | reverse complement strand
GGGTCGGAGCGCCACTGCTCGAAGGTGTCCTCGACCGCCTCCCGCAACGGGTATCGCTCGGTCTTGTCTCCGGTGCGGACGGTGACCTCGCCGCCTACGGGACCCGCGCGATTCAGGCGCACCTCCACCTCGTACCCGTCGCGCCTGAGGCGGATGCCGACCTGGTCGCTCCCCGGCACGAGACGCGCCTCCGGCAGAAGGGCGGCGCCCTCGCCGACGCCCAGCACCACCAGGTACTCCATCGTCTCCGCATCTGTCGCCGGACGGATCTCGAGCAGGCGCTGGTCCTTCCACATCCAGCCCGTCGGGAGCGTGTCGAAGGCGCGCGCGGTCGCCCCTTGGGGGAGGAGCGCGCGTCCGGCGAGAGATTCCGAGCCGCTTCGCACGGAGAAGGAATCGCCGGCCACCTGCAACTCCGGGCCGGTCGCCGCGATCCAGCGGGTGCGATGCCCGGCCGGGCCGAGCTTCACGCGGTCATAAATCACCACCAGGTCGGGCTTGAGGAACACCAACTGCCGGTCGAGCTGCGACACCTGATCGGCCGGCCAGGCGTTGTTCGCCTCCCCGGCCACGTAGTCAAGCTGGGGCCAGGACTGGAAGGCCAGCAGATTCCCTTCCTGCATGAACAGCGTCTCGGTGTGTCCGTGCAGGTCGAGTCCGCCTCCCCAGCCGAGTTCCGCCGCCTTGTATCCGAAGCGCAGCTTATCCCGCCCCAGGTAGGTGAACGTGGCTGGAGGAAAGCGGTTGATCACCAGGTGCTCTCCGTCCCTCGGGTGCTGCAGATTCATCGCCCATTGCTCCAGCCAGGCGTCGTCCACCACCACCGTATTGCCCCAGGCTCCGGTGTTGTTGCCGTCGTCAGACATCAACGCCGGGGTGCCGATCAGATACTGACCGCCTTTCAGGACCGTGAAATGGTTCGGCTTGTGGCGCGTGGTGTGGTCGCGCACCCCGCAGACGAAGCTCACCTCGGTGGCCTTCGCCTCGAACCCGGAGCGCAACGCCGCCCATCCCTCTCCGTCGAGCAACAGCGAGGGAGGCATTTCGCGCCACGGGGCCTCCGGCGCCCGCGGATCGTACCATCCCAGGGCCAGGGCCATCGGCACCGACACCGCGGAGACAAAGTGATTGGCGGCTCCCTCCATTCCCCCCTTCAGGGAGATTCCTTCCAGCGCCATCAACCTGTCCACCGCCTCTCCCTCATCGCCCTCCAGAGGCCCGTTCATCTTCTCGATCCATTCCTCCCACTGATACGTGGACTTCTCCAGGGGATGGCGCGTCAAGGAGGCGAAGATCCAGTGCCACGGTTCGCCGTTCGGTCCCCGCAGATTGGGTTGCAGCCCGCGGGCGTCGCGGCTCGGATCGGCATAGCGCAAGAAGGTGAGGAAGTTGGAGAACTCGGGCTTCTCGAACAGGCGCGGCTCCCCGAAGACGTTCTTGAGGAACATGAACATCAGCGCGTACCCATGCATCGGGCAGTGGCACCACGTGTAGGGGTCCATCCACCAGGTGCCGCCGCGCCGCCCCGTGTGTACGGTGAAGTAGCGCTCGGCGTTGTCCTCCAGGTTCATGATGCGATAGAGCAAAGCCCGCTTCTCGGGGGTGAGAGGCTCCTCCATGGTCACCAGAGTCCACGGGAGCGTGTCCATATCGCCAACGCCGGCCCTCATCTGCGCATAGACTTTCGGCGCCTCCTTTGCCGGGTCGGCGGCCAGATCGAGCAAGCTCGCGTCCACCCCGGGGAAGAAGGGCCCATGATGGTGGAACTGGCAGTAGGTGTCTACCTTCTCCGCCTGGCGCAGGGCCGCGACCTTGTCCTTCAGCACCTGGCTGTCAGGCCGGAGCAGCGCGAGCGTCAGTTCGGTCGCCAGCACACGCCATCCCAACTCGTAATTCCGCCAGCCGCAGGCGTTCTCGGCGGCGCCGCGGTCAGTGATGCTCGCGGGGGCGGCAGAAGCGCAAGCCGCGGCCGTCATCCCCGGCGGCAGGAATCGCTCCGGGAAGCGGCCCTCCACCTGGCTCATGCGCTCGACCCAGTCGGCGTAGCGGCGGAAGAGCACTGGGTACTGCGCGAGGCGCGCCCGGATGTCCGCCGTATCCTGCTGGCGGAAGAACATCCGCGGGTGCTCGAGTTTGGGCAGACGCAGGAAACGCACGGACTTCACCACCTGCCCCTGAGGGGTGTCCAAGGTGAGCACAAGCGTGAAGCGCCCGGTCTCGCGCGGTTTCAGCGTGAGGGGGAGCGCCTGCACCTCGCCCGGGATCAGAGACAATGTCATCGGCCGCCGCGGCCGCGATTCCTCGTCCAGGTAGTTGCGAAGCGTCACCCCCAGGCGCGCCGTCATCGGTTCCGACCCCCGGTTCGCCACTTCGACCAGGAACTGCACCGGCTCCTGATCGTAGAACACGCCACCATAGGACACGAGCGGCGTCCCCCCATGCACCGCCTCCGGCTGGGGCCGCACCCTCACCTCCAACTGTGGCTCGGGCGCGCGCCGCACGGCCACGCCCTCCAGCCGCACGAAGCTGCTGTGCGCGTTCACCCGCAGCGTGTGCTCGCCCGGGCCGACGGTGAACACCGGCCCATTCGCGCGCCAGAACTCGTCGCTGCCGTTGACCAGAAACATCTCGCTGTCCGGAGCCATCCACCGCCCGGCCTCCCAGTCGTAGCTGGGTCCGTCGTCACAGGAGAACGAGACGCTTCCCGGTCGGTCCTTCTCCGTCAGCGCGGGCGCGGGACGGAGTTGCGGGTCAATGGTCAGGCTGAGATCGAGGGTGCGTCCCCCGTCCATGGCCAACACTAACTGGTTGGTAGCGCGGAAGGGCTTTGGCTCGCCCCCACCCAACGGCACCGACACGCGGTCGCGCCTGGGCGCGGCCGCCGGAGTCGCGTCCGCGGCCGGCGCGAGAGTGAGGTCGGACAGGCTGAGCGCCTCCGGCTGAAGTTCCACCGCCACCCGCGGCTGCATCGCCAACGCGATGCGGTCATCGGCCATCACCGGCCACCAGCCGGGATTGGGAGGAGGGAGAGCAATGAGGGTGCGTCCTGGCGCGGGCAATGCTGCGCGTGCAACCACCTGCTTTGTCGTCATATCTACCGCGAGCAGTTCCTGCTTCTCTGCGTTGACCACATAAAGCCGATTCAAGGTCACAGGAGGCCAGAACTCTGGATCTTGCCGCTGCCAGGCTACCTCGGCCATGATGGCCATGGCTTTCGGTTCCCCGGGCACGGGGATCTCGCCCTCTACCGTGCGCGTCTCCGGGTCAATGACTACTATGCGACGGCCGGCTAGATCCGCCGCGTAGATCTTCCCGCCAGCCGTCATCAAGCTGGCAATGTATCCTCCTACCGGAATAGTCTGGAACGGCGGTTTCGTCGCATCATCAATGACGCCGATGACGCCGCGGCTGGGGGAGGCGAAGAAGAAGGGCCACTTATTGTTGACTCTTATGTTCACAGGACTCGTGGGTCCAGGGTGGTCGCCAAAGCGCGCGACGATCGCGGGGTCAGTTGGTCCCTTGGTCACAGAAGAAGTGTCAATGAGGGTCGGAAGGATCTTCGGTCCTATCATCCGGAACTGATGCGGTGCCGCGTCCTCGTACCACTTGCAGTCGCACTCCGGTCCGCCGCAGCCTTCGCCCGGCTTCCCTGGCGTGGGCACGGCGTACTGCAACTGCTCCGCTAGCGCCGGCGCCAGGGTAAAGGCGTCGAAAGTCCGCGCCTGGTAGCGAATGATGAGCTGTGTCGGCGGATCGCCGCGTGGTTCCAGGCCGATGGGCGCCCCGGGGAGCGGGATCTCCTTCTCCACCTTCGCGGCCGCCACATCCCATACCACCAGCTTCTCACTCTTAAAGCAACCAACAAACAGCTTATCGGATGCCAGCGCGAGCGTCCACGGCCCTTCCGGCGTGGCGAATGCGCCGGTCACTTGCTGTGTTGTCGCGTCGATCACCACCACCCGGTCACGCCGCGCGTCGGCGACATACACCACGCCGTGCGCGCGATCGGCCACCAGGTCTGCGGGATAGCCGCCGACGTCAATGGCGGCGAGCACCTTCTCCGTCGCCGCGTCCAGAGCCACCACTAGCCCGGCCGCTGGCGCGGTGGTGAAGACGGTGGTCCCGACATAGTCAATGGCCTCGGGGCCGGGTTGGCGCACTAACGGGTAGGGGAAGCGCGTCGCCGGCTTCTGCTCCCCGGAGCGCCACCAGTCCGGCCTGAACTGGAGCGTAAGCAGCCGGTCGGTCTGGAAATGGAACTGGAGGGACTCGCCCGCGCGCGTCGGCTGGAGATAGCGCGCCCCCGCGCCGGAGGGGTCGCTCACCGTCCATTCTCCGTCCTGCGCCGCGTGCAGAGCCGACCAGGTCCGCCATTCCCCTTGGCGCGGCAGCGAGAACGACGTCGGCGCCGCGACCGCGAGGGAGACCGATAGCAGCAAGCTGACAATGAGCATGCCGCAAGGCAAGACGCGTGGGAGGCAGATTCGATTCGTCATGGCGTGTTCCTTTGGTATGGTGGACGGACTTAGGAGGGGATTACGTCCCGCCCGCAGTCCCAGGCCGGGCGGACTCTCTGGCGCATCTTAGGCCGCCACCCGCTCCTCGTCAAGAGGGACTGGCCTTTCGCTGCCAGCCGACTGATCTTCCTTCAGGGTGACCTTCTAAGCACTCACCCACCTCCCGACTCCCCTCCGCTCGCCCCCTCCCCCCGATTCCCCCTCCCCCATTCCCCGCTTCTATGGAATAACTCCCTGAACACTGGCGACGCACTCTCGAGCAAAGGGGGCGCTTCCGTTGGTCTGCCCGATCTGTGAGAACAGCAGTAGTCGCAACAAGGAATGGTGTCAGGCCTGCGGGGCCTACCTGGGCCTGCTCGCGCGGCGGCCGCGTCACATCGGCACGTGCGTTCGCGCCTCCATCTTCGTCGGCGTCGGCCTCTTCCTGGCGCTCGCCTGGCAGATCTTCGTTCCGCTCGCCGACGGCCGGCCCGTCGGACACCCGACCCGGTGGTTCTGGATCGGCTTCGCGCTGGCCACCTTCTTCCTCACGCTGGGGCTGACCGCCCGGCAGCATCTCGTCACCCTCCTCCGCCGCCTCCCCCGCGGCGGGGATACGCGGACCGCGGAGGCCCCAGTCCCCGCGCCGTCGGACCTCCGGCCCTCGGCCGGGCCCTAGCGACCAGTCCCCGGGGGCAGGTGTTCGCGCCGCCGTCGTCGTAACTCGACGGCATGGGAACACCGATGCTCGGCTGGTACGCTCACCTTCGGAGGCGCGCGCCGCTCTGGGGCGCGCTCGCGCTCGTCCTGCTCGCGGTGACCGCCGGCCTGGCGGATAAGAATACGCCGGCCATGCAGAACACCGTGGAGTGGGGCCGCCTCGTCTCCTTCTGGCACCTGCTGCTCGACCACTCCTCGGGCACGGTGTACAGCCCCGAGCGCTTCACCGACGCCGCGCCCAAGCTGGATACGGCCGAGTCGGACATCAACTCCCTGGTCGTGAAGAAGCTGCTCCCGCAGGACCTCGGCGAGCCGTTGCGCCGCGTCTTCCGCGCGCGCTACGAGTATCTACAGGAGCGCTGCTACCCCTCCACCGGCCACGTCTCGCAATCCTCGACCGAGGCCGTCGAGTCGGCCTCGCATTGGGTGGTGGAGATGCAGTTCACGCTACTGCGCCGACAGACCCGTGCGGGGAAGTCAGACCGCAAGCTGCTCGAGGCCATTCAGGCCAATCTCACCACCGAGCTGGCTTTCCAGCAGGCCGCGGCTGACCTCAAGCGCCAGGACACGCAGGAACGCGAGGCGCTCACCAAGAAGGAGGCGGAGAAGGAGAAGGTGGACTGGTCGCAGTTCGACGCCCGCTGCGCCAAACGCTGGCAGTCGCTGCTCGCGGCCTATGGGAAGCGACAGCCGCCGCGCGACCGCGCGCTGCCGCGCCTGGTGGGCCTCGTCATGGATCTCACCGACGCGCAGCCGCCCGATACCTCCGCCGATCAACTGTCCCCGGGCCTCTGATCTCGTGTTCGGATGGAACCTCGATCTCGGTCTCGACCTCGGCGCGTGCACCACGCGCCTCTACCAGCGCGGCGTCGGGATCGTCACCGCCGAGCCCTCCGCGGTGGCGCTCTCGCCCGGCAGCGGCGAGGTGATGGCCGTCGGCGCGGAGGCGAAGCTGCTGGCCGATCAAGCCTCCTCCGACGCGCGCGTCGTCTTCCCCATTCGCGGCGGCGTGGTCGCCGATCATCAGGCCGCGGCGGAGATGATCCGCGCCATGATCCGTCGCGTGCTGGGCCGGCGTCGAGTGTTCATGCCCCGCGTCGTCGTCTCCCTGACCACGGGCGCGACGCCGGTAGAGCGCGCCGCCCTGCTCCACGCCGTGCAGAGCGCCGGAGCGCGCCACGTCCGCGTCGTGGACAGCACCCTCGCCGGAGCCATCGGCGCGGGCCTCGTCGCCACCGACCGGGCCGCCCGCCTGGTAGTCAGCATCGGCGGCGGCGCCACGACCTTCGGGCTGGTGTCGCAGGGCCGCCTGGTGTGGGGGAGGAGCCTGCGCTTCGGCGGCCTCGACCTCGACGAGGCCGTGCGTAAGATGATGCGCAACCGCTACGGCCTCGCCATTTCGCCCCCCACCGCCGAGCGGATGAAGCTGCAAGTGGGGGCCGTTTCAGCGCAGATGGCCCGCACCAAAGTCGCGGTAGGCGGCAACGAGGTGTACGGCGAGCTGTTCCGCAATCTCGAGGTCACCCTCGACGCCATCCCCGAGACGTTGGCCCGCGCCCTGCTGCCGGTGATCAACGAGATCCACTGGGCCATCGCCGAGGCCCCCACGGAGCAGCGGGCCGAGATCAGAGCGAACGGCATCATGCTGATCGGCGGCTCGTCGCAGCTCCCGGGGGTCCAGGCGATGATGCGGGAACGCCTCGGCGTCCCCGTCGTCCGCGCCCGCGAACCTGCCCACGCCGTCGCCCTGGGCCTGGGGGCGATGCTGCAAGATGTGCTCAAGCTCAGCACGGACGGGAATCGGTACGGGGCGATGGGGTAAGGGGTAGGGTCCAGGGGCCGGGGGCCAAGGGCCAGGGAGGGGTATCTACGCGGAGACGGTCTGAGTCTCTCGGAGAGAGACAGCGAGGAGTCGAGAAGGCGAATAGGCGAAGAGGCGAGAGGAGAAGGGGCGAGGGGCTGGGGAGTGGGGCGTAGGGGATGGGGGCTGGGGGAGGCAGGGGTGATACCATTTGATGTATGAGGGTGGTGTCTGTGGAGGGGGAGGGGAAGTCTGTGGATTGTGGCGGGAAGTCTCCGAGATTCGGTAGATTTGGGAGAGACTGAGTCTCCCAGTGGGAGACTATGAGGGCGGCGGGGGAGACGGGCATGGCAAGAGCCACAGATGAACACAGATGAATACAGATCAGTAGGCCACGCGGCCCCACAGGCAATCGGGGAGAGGCAGGGGGTGGGTGGGGCCGCGGTGATCATCTGAGTTCCCCCTTTCCGCCTGAGGCGCGAGGCGTCTGGTGCGTTCTGACGCTTTTATTAGTATTATACCACAGGAAATGTATTTGTCAAGAGGCGAAGAGTCGAGGAGGCGAAGAGGCGAAGAGTCGAGAAGGCGAAGAGTCGAGGGGCGTGGAGGGGCCGGGAGCCGAGAGGGGACGCGGAGGAACGCGGATGAACACAGATAGGCGCAAGTCCTGCCGCAAATGGAGCGATTCGGGGATGGCAGAAGGCAAGCTCCCCTCGGCTGGGCTCGGGACAGGCCTGCCCAACGAATAGGGGACGACGGGGGATCAGCCGGCCGGCCCCTCCCCCAACTCCTCGGCGATTCCGGCGAAGGCTTCCAGGGCGGCTTGCAGGTCCTCGATGATGTCGGCGGCGATGAGGTCGGGGGTGGGGAGGCTGTCGGGGTCCTCCAGGCTGTCGTCCTTTAGCCAGAAGAGGTCGAGGCTCACCTTATCCCGCTGGAGCAGTTCGTCGTAGGTGAAGGCGCGGAAGCGTTCGCTCTCGGTGCGCGCGTGCCGGTTCTCCGGGTGGTAGCAGGCGATGAAGTCCGCGAGGTGCTCCAGGCGCAACGGGTTCTGCTTCAGAGTGAAGTGCTGGTTGGTGCGGAAGTCGTAGATCCACAGCGTCTCGGTCCAGGGCTTCTCGCTGGCAGGCTTGCGGTCGAAGAAGAGGACGTTCGCCTTCACTCCGGGCTTGTAGAAGATGCCGGTGGGGAGACGCAACAAGGTGTGTACGTCACATTGGGCGAGCAGATTGCGGCGCACCGTCTCCCCCGCGCCCCCCTCGAAGAGCACGTTGTCCGGGACCACGACGGCGGCCCGCCCGTTGATGGTAAGCAGCGTCTTGACGTGCTGGACGAAGTTTAGTTGCTTGTTGCTGGTGGTGACCCAGAAGTCCTCCCGCTCATAGGTCTGCGCGTCCTTCGCGTCGTCGCCGTTCTCAGTGGTGATGGTGTAGCTGCTCTTTCGGCCGAAGGGCGGATTGGTCAGCACTATCTCGAAACGTTCACCCGGATCGGAGATCAGGCTGTCGGCGCCGCTGGTGATCGGGGACTCCTCACCGCCTACCCCATGCAGGAAGAGGTTCATGGCGCAGAGCCGCGCGGTCTCGTCCACCAACTCCCACCCGCGAAAGGTGCTGTGCCGCAAGGCCCGCTTCTGGTCCCGGTCGAGGGGATAGTGCTGGGTAAGGTACTCATGCGCGGCGAGGAAGAAGCCGCCGGTGCCACAGGCCGGGTCCGCGATCTTGGCCCCCGGCGCGGGCCGCATCACCTCGACAAGGGCCTTGATGAGTTGGCGGGGGGTGAAGTATTGCCCGGCCCCGCTCTTCACATCCTCCGCGTTCTTCTGG
>CAZUGW010000069.1:0-412 GCA_964620055.1 uncultured bacterium | reverse complement strand
CCGCCGAGACGCCCCTCGGCGAGCAGCCCCTCGTAGATCTCCCCTTTCACGTCAGCGTCCAGGCCCGTCCAGGTCTCGGCATCTATCATGGTGACGAGGCGCTTCAGCTTGGCGGGGTCCTGAATCTTGTTCAGGGACTTGCGAAAGATCACGCCGAGCATCCCGGAGGCGCGGCCCAGGGTTTCGAGGAGGTGCCGGTAATGGACCTCTAGTTCGTCTCCGTCCAGGGCGCGCAGGCTCTTCCAGGAGCAATCCGCAGGGAGGCCGGACTCCTGCCCAAGCTCCTGCTCGCGCTCGTCGGCCATCTTCAGGAAGATCAGATAGGTAAGCTGCTCGACGTAATCGCCATAGCTCACCCCGTCATCGCGGAGGACGTGGCAGTAGTTCCAGAGGCGGCGGACGATGTCGGTTG
>CAZUGW010000068.1:4785-11888 GCA_964620055.1 uncultured bacterium | reverse complement strand
CCGTGGTGTCCACCGCGAACCGCCCCGCCTCCTGCGGCCCCGGGTTGACACGGACGCGCACGAACTCGTTGCTCACCGCTATCCCGGTCGGCGCGCCGGCGAAAAGACAGGGAGATAACAGCGCGATTACCATCCCGCCCAGCAGTAGCCTCAGCTTCAGATATGACTGCGATCTCTGCATCGGTGCGCTATCCTCTCTTCACCACACCCGCGGCGAACTGGAACGTCACATTCACCTTCCCCGCCGCCGGCTTGCCCTTGGCCATCCCCGGCGTGAACTTCCACCCCTGCTTGACGGCGCGCATCGCGGCCTGGTCGAGCAGCGCGTGCCCCGAGCTGGAGGCCACCTCCACGGAGGCGATCTCGCCGCTCGCTCCCACCGTCACCGCCAGTATCACCGTCCCCTCCAATCCCTGGTCCAGCGCGTGCTTCGGATAGGTCGGCTCGGGGCCGCCGCCCACGCCAGGCCCGTAGGTGGGACCGCCGCCGGGCACTTCCGCCTGGCCGCCCGGACCGAACGGCGCGCTGCCCTTGCCCACCGGCCCGGCTGGCGTCTTCCCATTCGGAGAGGTGAGGATCGCGGGCGCGCCCGGCGCGGCCTTCGCTTTCCCGCCCGCGTTCGACGCAGGTTGGGTGGAGGGCTTCGGCGACTTCACGGGAGAGGGATTGCTCACCACCTGCGCCGCGGGCGAGCCTCCACCTGGCATGAGCGAGCCCTCGGGCTGGGCCTCGGCCCCCGCGACAGCCGCGGGCGGTTCCGCCGCCTGCACCAGGCTCACCTCGATTGGCTCCATCGGCTCCTCGGCCGGCTTGCCCACCGCGACGAGCCCAACGAGCAGGATCACCAAGAGGTGAAACGCGACCGAGACCGCGGTCGCGAGGCGGAACCGCACACTCACCGGCATCGGCTGTGGCCTCTGAACTACGGCAATCGCCATCTCACTCGCGATCCTTCGCCGACTCCGGCGACGCGGCCAGCGCGATACGGTGATACCCGGCCAGCCGCGCCTCGTCCAGCGCCTGCACCAGGCTCTCGTATGACACCGCCTTGCTCGCCATCACCACCACTTGGCTGTCGAAGTTGCCCCCGGTGACTTCGTTGAGTACCGGGCCGATCTCGGCCACCGCCACTTCGCGGCCGTTGATCTGCGGCCGTTGCTCCGGCTGCAGCGTCAGCACCACGCGCTCCGATACCGGCTGCGCGGTTTTCGCGGAGGGCAGTTGCATCGCGATCCCGACGCGCCCGCCCGTCAGCGTCGTCGCCACCGCGAAGAAGATCAGCAGGTTGAACACCGTGTCAATCATCGCGGTGAGATCGAGATAGGGCCGGATGCGCCGTCTCCGGCGCGGCAGGAGGAACTCGGTGGCCATCACCGCACCCCCGCCGATACCTGGATATTCAGGAGTTCCGTCACCCGCAATTCGATCTCGTGCGTCAGGGCCTCGACCCTACCCGAGAGGCTGTTGTATACCACCAGGAATGGAATGGCGATGCACAGCCCGGTGAAGGTCGTAATCAGCGCTTCCGCAATGCCGTTCGACAGGGCCGACGCGTCGCCGATGTGCCCTCCCGCGATCACGTGGAACACCTTGATCAGACCGGAGATGGTGCCGAGCAGACCCAACAGCGGGGCCACCGTCACCATGGTCGCCAAGACGGGAAGATGCCCCTCCAGCACGGGCAGTTCGGTCAGCGCCACCTCCCGCGCCACCTCGCGCAGGTCGTCCTTGGGCAGGCCGAAATGCGCCACCGTCGCCGCCAACACGCGGGCCACCGGGCCCGGCGTGGCCTCGCAAACCCCCCGCGCCTCCTCCGGCGACTCCCGCTCCAGGGCGGCGCGGAGCTTGGTCATCATTCGCCCCGTGTCCACGTTGGCGTGACGCAGATACAGCCAGCGCTCGACGGCGACGATGAGAGCTACGACCGAGCACAGCAGCAGCGGGATCATCACGATGCCGCCGCGGACAATGGGTTCGAACACTGGTTTCCCTCCCAGCGGACTGCTTTGGCGGATTAGACACGAAAGCGGCCCGCGTGTCGCGCCGCGGCCGATGTCACACGCGCGCTACAACCCGCGACAGGCAATCGGACAGGCCCGACGTAACATGGCAACACAAGAGGGAGGGAACGAGATGATGGTCCGCCTGTTCAGCCTGCTCTTGTTCTGCCTGGCGCCGGCCCTGGTGGGCTGCGGGAAGCCCACGCCTCAGCCGCCCGCGCCGTCGCCCTCCGCAAAGGCGGACGCGCCTGGGTTCGTGCTCACCAGCCCGGCGTTCAAGAATAACGAAGCAATCCCGACGAAGTACACCGCGGACGGAGAGGGGATCTCGCCCCCGCTCGCGTGGAGCGGCGCCCCGAAGACCACTCGCGAGTTCGCGCTCATCATGGACGACCCCGACGCGCCTTCCGGGGCATTCACGCACTGGGTGGTATACAGTATCCCCTCTGAGTCAACCTCGCTTCCCGAGAACATCTCCGCGCCGGGCAAGGCCGTGACCGACTTCCCCCACGAGGGGAAGAATGGCGCCAACACCATCGGATACTTCCCACCCTCCCCGCCGCCCGGGAAGGTCCACCACTACGTCTTCCACTTCTACGCGGTAGACATGCCGATTCCGCTCAACCCGGACATGACCGGCGATGATCTCAGAAGAACGATCAACGGCCACCTCCTCGCCACGGCCGAACTCACCGGCGCCTACCAGCGCACGCGATAGCCCTCGCCCAGGAGGTCGCTCTCTCCTGTTTGGCGAAGCGTTACCCCGGTCCGCCCCAGGCGGACCACGGAGGTCAATGACGCATGAGTATCCTAGACGCTGACTTCGGCGGCCGCCGCGCCCGCCGCAAGGCCGTCCGCTGGCTGATCGTCATCGCGGCGGTGCTGGGGTGTTTCTGGCTGCTGCCCGGTCTGCTCAATCTCTACACCGAGTGGCTCTGGTTCAAGCACGACGTCCGCTATCCCGCGGTCTTCCTGACGATTCTTCAGACCAAGCTAGGCCTCGGCGTGGTCTTTGGCCTGGCCTTCGTGGCCCTGGTGCTGATCAACGCGGGAATCGCGCGGCGCTTGGCCCGGCGGAGCGGCTGGTATCAGGAGGAGACCGCGCTGCGCCAGCAGATTGCGGAGGTGATGGAGTTCTTCGCCAGCCGCTACCTTTATCTGGCGCTGGTGGTTTTCGCGCTGGTGGTCGGCTACGGCGTCGCGGCCGCCGCCGCCGCCCAATGGGACAAGTTCCTCCAGTTCCGCAACGCCACTCCCTTCGGGATCGCGGATCCGATCTTCAATCGTGACGTCGGCTTCTACGTCTTCCGGCTGCCCTTCTGGCAGTATCTGTGGCAGTGGACCTATATCGCCCTCATCGCCGTGTTCATCATTACCGCCGCTGTGCACTATCTCGACAAGGCCATCCGGATGCTGCGCGGCGTCCCCTCCCTCGCCTCGCATGTGAAGGCCCACCTCTCGCTCCTGCTCGTCCTCATCCTCGTGGTCAAGGCCTTCGGCTATCGCCTCGAGGCCTACCACCTGCTCTACTCCACCCGCGGCGCGGTCTTCGGCGCGGGCTACACCGACGTGCACGCGCAACTCCTGGCCTATCAGATTCTCTTCTTCGTCGCGCTGGCGGTGGCCGGACTGACGCTCTTCTCCGCGTTCTCGCGAGGCATCTGGCTCCCCCTGGCGGGCCTCGGATTCCTCGCCGCCGTCTCGCTCCTAGTGAACACCATCTACCCCTCGGTAGTCCAGCGCTTCCAGGTCCAGCCCTCCGAGTTCGACCGGGAGAAGCCGTATATCGAGCGCAATCTCAAGTTCACGCGCCAGGCCTTTGGCCTGGCCGATATGCAGAGCCGGCCCATGAGGACCGTCGCCCTGCTCGGCCCCGACGAGGTGAAGCACAATATCCCCACCCTGGAGAACGTGCGGCTCTGGGACTACCGCCCGCTGCTCACCACCTACCAGCAGCAGCAGGCCCTCGCCCAGTACTACCGCTTCAACTCCGTGGACATTGATCGCTACACCATCCAGGGGCGCTATCGCCAGGTGATGCTCGCCGCGCGGGAGCTGGTCGTGCCCCCGGAGGCCCGCTCCTGGGTGAACGACCACATCTACTACACCCACGGCTACGGGATTGTGATGTCGCCCGTCGCCGACGCCGTCCAATCCGGCCTCCCGAATTACGTCATCCTCAACCTCCCGCCGACCTCGCCGGTCGGGCTCGAAGTCAAACGGTCGGGGATCTACTACGGCGAATTGACGGATGACTACATCGTCACCGGCACGACGGCCGAGGAGAATGACTACACCCTTCCGCAGGCGAACAAGATCGCCAAGACGCATTACACCGGCGCGGGCGGAGTGCCCCTCGCCTCTCCACTCGCGCGGCTCGCTGCCGCGGTGCGCTTCAGCAGCACCGACCTGCTCATCTCCACGCTCATCACCAAGGACAGCCGCGTTCTCTGGGAGAGGGAGATCAGGCCGCGCGTCCAGCATCTCGCCCCATTTCTCTCCTATGATCTCGACCCGTACATCGTGCTGGGAGACGACGGGCATCTCTATTGGATCCTCGACGCCTACACCACCTCCAGCATGTTCCCGTACTCGCAACCGTACGGGACGGAGGAGGGCCCCGGGATCAACTACGTGCGCAACTCTGTGAAGGTGGTGGTGGACGCCTACGACGGCACGGTCAGCTTCCACGTCGCCGACCCCGAGGACCCCATCATCCGCACCTACGCGCGCATCTTCCCCGGCGTCTTCAAGGACCTCGCCTCCATGCCCGCTGGGCTGCAGAAACATATCCGGTACGCCGAAGGTCTCTTCAACGCGCAGGCCGCCATGCTCACCGCCTACCATGTCACCGAGACCGATCCGCAGGTGTTCTACAATGGGAGCGAGCGGTGGGAGATCGCCCGCGAGGCCGCCAAGACCGTCGGCCTGGCGGACCAGACCAGCGGCGGCGACAACGAGGGGATGCAGGCCTACTACACCATCCTCAGCCTGCCGGATCGCCCGGGCTCGGAGTTCCTGCTCATGCTCCCCTTCACCCCCAAGGGCAAGCCCAACATGGTGGCCTGGGTCGCCGGCCAGTGCGACGCCAAGGAGTACGGGCGCAAGCTGCTCTACGAGTTCCCCAAGAATGAACAGGTGTGGGGGCCTATCCAGATCGAGGCCGCCATCAACCAGAACCCAGACTTCAGCCAGATCAAGACCTTGCTTAATCAGCAAGGCTCGAACTTCTTCCCAGGCAACCTGCTGGTGCTGCCCATGGACAACGCCATCCTCTATGTCGAGCCCTACTACCTCAGCGCCACTACGCAGGCCATCCCGGAGTTGAAGTACGTCATCGTGGCCCGCGGCGACGGCCGCATCGCCTTCGGCCCCACCTTCTCGGAGGTGCCCACCAACCTCCACAGAGATGCCCCGCCCAGCACCGTCGCGGAGGAGCCGACCTGGTTGCAGGGCGCCCCGGCCGCCCTGCCGCCTGCCCCCGGGGCCAAGCCCGCGCCGGCCGCGCCCATGCCGCAGGATGTCAAGGGCCTCGCGCAACGGGCCGACCGCGAGTATAAAGAAGCCCTCGACAAGCAGCAGAAGGGCGACTGGGCCGGCTACGGCGAGTCGCTGAAGAAGCTCCAGCGCACCCTTGACGAGCTGATGAAGAAAACCGGCGGTTGATCTCCGTCTGGCTGGCCCCTGGCCCCCGGCCCCTGGACCCTGATAGGACACTGCCCTCCGCCCGTGGAATCTCCCCCACGGAGGACGGCCCGTGCGCATCATCGGCGTTGACCCCGGTCTCACCGCCACCGGCTATGCGGTGCTGGACGTCGGCAACGGACTGCCGCTTGTCCGCGCCTCGGGTTGCGCGCGGAGCAACAGCCGCCAGCCCCTGGAGGAACGGCTGCGGGCCATCTACGACGAGGTGGCGGAGGTGATCGGGGAGTGGCGGCCGGGAGTGGCCGTGCTGGAGGGGTTGTACTCGGACTACGGCTTTCCGCGCACCGCCATCATCATGGGCCACGTCCGCGGTGCCATCTGTCTCGCCGCCGCCCTGAACGGCGCCCGCGTTCTGGAGGTCTCGCCGGCCGAGGTGAAGAGCGCGCTCACCGGCTCCGGCCGCGCCGGCAAAGAGCAGATCCAGCGCGCCGTGACCCGCGTCCTGCGCCTCGAATCGCCGCCCAAGAACGAACATATCTGCGACGCCCTCGCCCTCGCGTTGGTGGGAGCGACGCGGGAGGGAGCGAACTTGTAGGGGCACGGCATGTCATGCCCCGCGCAACGACTACCATGACAGTCCACTTCACAGGAGCAGAGCGGTAAGGGCACGGCATGCCGTGCCCCTACGTACCACCATGATCGGCTATCTCAAAGGAACCATCGTCGCCAAGTCTCACGGCACTATCATCGTCCAGGTCGGCGGCCTCGGCTACGAGGTCAATCTTCCCGGCTATGTTGAGTACTGCCTGCGCGACCGCCCGGTCGGGTCGGAGATCGAGCTTTATATCCTCTACCACCACCCCGAGCAGGCCACGCGCCCGAAGCTCTTCGGCTTCTCGAACCAACTCGAGCGCGAGTTCTTCGAGGAGCTGATCCGCGTCAAAGACCTCGGCCCGACCCGCGCCATGAGCATCTTCGCCAGCCCGGTGGGGAAGATGGCCCGCGCCATCGCCGACGCGGACGCCGACGCGCTGGTGAAGATCAAGGGCGTCGGCCCGCAGATGGCGAAGAAGATCATCGCCGAGCTCCAGCAACGCGCGGCCAAGTACGCCCTCCTCCCCGAGATCGCGCCCGAGGTGACCGCGCCCAGCCTCGACGATGTGAAGACCGAGGTGCTCGGCGTGCTCACCTCCCAACTCGGCCACTCCCGCACCGAGGCCCAGGCGATGCTCGAGGCCGCGGTGAAGCGCAATCCGAAGATCGAGACCGCGGAGGAGCTATTCGACGAAGTCTACCGAGGGGCCAGGGGCCAGGGGCCAGGGGCCGGCAGCTAGGGGTCAATGGATTGGGGACTTGCATATGCCAAAGCGTGTGAAGAAACCCGTAGAGCCAGAGCAGGCCATTTCCCAGTTGGCAGGGGAGCGAGAGGACATCTGGAACCTCCGCCCCCGCACCCTG
>CAZUGW010000068.1:0-4768 GCA_964620055.1 uncultured bacterium | reverse complement strand
TCCAGGGCTAGGAAAGACCACCTTCGCGCGCATCATCGCCAACGAACTCGGCGTGCAATTTAAGGGCACCTCCGGCCCCGCCCTGGAGCGCGGCGGCGACCTGGTGAGCATCCTCACCAACCTGGAGGAGGGTGACGTCCTTTTCATTGACGAGATCCATCGCCTCCCCAAGACGGTCGAGGAATTGCTCTACCCGGCGATGGAGGACTTCCACGTTGACATCATTTTCGATAAGGGAGCGCACGCCCGCATCTATCGCTCCCGCCTCATGCCCTTCACGCTGGCGGGGGCGACCACCCGCGCCGGCCTCATCTCCTCGCCTCTGCGCCAGCGTTTCGGCATCATCCGCGAGTTGCACTTCTACTCCGAAGAGGAACTGATGCAGGGCCTCCACCGCTCGGCGAAGCTGATGCAGATCGCCATTGACGACCCCAGCGCCCGCGTCCTCGCGGAGCGCTCCCGCGGCACCATGCGCGTCGCCAACCGCCTCCTGCGCCGGGTGCGGGACTACGCGCAGGTCAAGGGCGGGGGGCATATCACTCCCGACATCGCCGACGCCGCCCTCCGCCTGGAGGGCATAGACGAGTTCGGCCTCACCTACCTCGACCGTCGCTACCTCGAGGTCGTCGTCCACCAGCACCTCGGAGGTCCCGTGGGCGTCGAGGCCATCGCGGCCACGCTGCAAGAGGAGACGCAGACCCTGGAGGACATGGTCGAGCCCTACCTCCTCCACACCGCCCTCCTCGCCCGCACCCCCAAAGGTCGCACCGCCACCGAACGCGCCTACCAGCACCTGGGGGTGGAGAGGGTGGAGAGGAAAGGGCGGGGGCAGAGGAAGCTGCTGTGAGGCGCCAGACGCACTGTGTGCGGTCGTTGCGGGCCTGACTACTGCCCAGTCTCCGCGGCTCGCCCTCCCCTCACGGCACGCACTCGAACCCGCGCTCTCGGAAATGCTGGTCGAATGTGAACGCCCGCCGAATGTCGTGCCGCCTCATGACCTCGAAGCATACGCAATCCACGAAGCTCAGATTTCGGCGCGCTGAAACCAGAAGCGCTGAGACAGCACTGGCATGAACCTCTTCATCTACCCAGTGCATACCGAGTGCCGGTACGATCTCCTCGAGGAAGCGCCGTGTCGTAGGAAGGCCCAGACGCCTCTGGCACAGCGCGGTAGTCTCGGCGACGGCGTAGTTGTTCGTCACCAGATCGTCTCCACGCGCCGCCAAATCGTGCCAAGTTCGGACCGCGGCCGCGTGCATGTGGTCATCCGCGTCAGTGAAAGCGACCAACGCCGAGGTGTCCACAAATACTACCATTCGCCGCCCTCCTCGGCCAGGTAGTCATCGTGCCGCTCCGCCAGATCGCCCTTCCCCGAGTGCCCGGCTCCAGCCGCGGCCAGCGCCCGCTCCATTAGTTCGCTCTTGCTCGGCCTGCGCCGCGCCTCCAGCACCTGCTTCACCCCCCGGCGCACCAACTCGGGCACAGACACCCCCTCCTCGGTGGCCACGCGTTGCAGTTCCCTCAGGTCCTCTTCCGGCAATTGCACTCGCGTCCGTACCATCGCTCGCCTCCGTATCGGCCTGCTCGTGTCTGCTACCGCATCATTATACCACGGCGACGTTTCGCCGCGGCTTCCATAGATTGATTGAGGTCCAGTCGCTGCAGTGGTACAATGCCGGCGCGGGAAGGTGTGTTACATGGCAGCCAGAGTGCGCAAGACGATCTACCTGACCCGAGAACAGGTGGAGCGCGTAAGCCTGCAGGCGAGAGCGCTCGGGGTGTCGGAATCAGAGGTGGTCCGGCGAGCTGTAGACGCGGACCTTTGCCGCCACGTCAGTGGTGGCACGAACCCTGCTGCCCTCGACAAGGTACTAGAGTTCAGCCGCAAACGCGCTTCCATGGGACCCTTGCCCGGGAAGCGCACTTGGACGCGTGACGACCTCTACGAAGAGCGGCTCGCGCGCTACGGCAATCGTAGGCCTGAGTGACGCAGACTATCCGCGTCCCTCCGCGTTCATCTGCGTCTGACCCGCCGCCTCCCCCAACGTCACGCCCTTCTCCCCTGCCCGCTGTCGCAACGTTTCGAACGCCTCCTCCTCAGAGAGGCCCTCCCCCTCGCAGATGGCGCGCACCGCGTTCTGCACCGTCAGCCAAGCCTCCATCCCCTCCTCGAAACTGGCGGCCTCGTTCATCACTTCCACGAAGCGCTCGTACCGACGTCTCGCCGTATCCACCACCGTCGGAATTTGGCTGCTCAGCAGCGGCTTCACCACATAGCTCATCGCCCCGGCCTCGGCCGCCGCTTGCTCCGACCTCCCCTTGCCGGTCACGATGATCACACAGGTGGGGCATTGGGCCATCAGCGCCCGCGTCGCGGTGAGCCCGTCCAGCCCCGGCATCTGGACATCCATGAGCACCACATCCGGGACCTGCGCGCAGCACGCCTTCAGTGCGTCGGTCCCCGTCCCGACGGTCCCGACCACCTCATAGCCGTGCGATTCTACCTGTCTGCGCAGGGCCGCCGCGACCAGCCACTCATCCTCTGCTATCAGCACACGCACCGAAACTGTCCCTCACGAACCTCGAGTTCCGTTCCCACCACTTCCTACACTTACCGTGTTTCCACTTCCCCTGCCAATTCCGTAGTCCGTTCTCGCGACAGTGGCGCACTTAGTTCTGCCCCTGGCGGCAGCCCCTCCGGCGCCAGCCGCCCCTACTCCGACCCGGCCACCCCCGGAATCGCCTCCTCGCTCGCCGCCTCGCGCTTCGCCGTCTTCACCTGCCGCCACGAATAGATGAACGCCGGAATCGCGATCGCCGCCATGAACAGGCCCATCAGCACGTATCCCTGCTGCACCGGCAGGCGCTTCGCCCAACTCAGCCGATCCGCCAGCCCGAACAGCACAAACACCAGCCCGCCGTAGAACAGCGTCCGCGCCGCGGTGTCCGATCCGATCCGCGTCACCTCCTCCTCGGTCAGAGAGCGAATCCGCCGGAGCGAAGCCCCGAACAACGTCCCCAGCGCCATCAGCACCACCATCGTTCCCAGCCCGAACATCAGTCCCGGCAGAAAACCCAGCCACGGTGACGGCATCGCCGGCGCGTACACCACGTTGATATACACCACGAATCCCTCGAACCCGAAGCCCGCCAGGAACCCGTGAATCAGCGTCCACTTCACCGGCACGGCGCGCGCCTCCGTCACCGCGGCCTCGAACTCCGCCTCCGCGATCTCGTGGATCCGCCCGTGTCGGTGTACCAGACTTCGCAACCGCGCCGCCCAGTTGCGGTAGAGCAGCAGTGCCCCGGCCGCCGTCATCGTCGCCCCCACTACGATGAACACGATCCAGTTGTACCGCTCCGCCAGCACCGGCGTCAGCAGGAAGTAGGCCACCTGCGAGAGCATCGCCCGCTGGATCGTGAACGCCAGCGAGAAGTAGAACCCCGCCTTCAGCCCCTGCTTCCCGCTCGCCCCGCCCAGGGCATAGCTGAACGTGATGGGCCACGTGTGCTCGTCGGGCAGCAGCCCGTGCAGCATCCCGTACAAGAACGAATAGATTAGCGCCACCGTCGGCGTCACCGCCCAGCCTCCCAACTCTGCTAACGCGTCAGCCTCTCCCGTTTCGTCTCCGTCGCACCCAAGACCTACCCAGTGATGTGAGCTTTGTAAAACACGGCGCGGCCTCCCTGTTGTTCCTCTGGGCCTCATGCCTCTGGGCGCGGTAGGAGCTTGCCTCCACTCGTCGAACCTGTACTTCAGCCGAACCCGACAGGAGGGGAGGCGATGCCCTGGTGTCCGCAATGTGGCGGCGAATATGTCGAGCAAATCGTGGAGTGCCCCGCGTGCGGCGTCTCGCTGACTGAAGAGCCGCCGGCCCTCGTGTCGCCTCCGATCCCCCTGGTGTCCTCTCTGCAAGGACTGCTAGCTCACACCTCGCGTGCGGTCGGCTACCTGCGCGACAGCTACCACCTGCTCCGACGCCGACCCGTCCTGCTTCTCCTCCCCATCGCCGTCGCCTGTTTCAACGCGCTGGAGAAGGGGGCCGCGAGCTATGTGTACGGTCACGCCACTCAGGTGGGCCGCGCGGAGGTGAGAAAGTACGGCGCCGCGGCCTCCCCAGAGCAGGCGGCCGCACGAACGGAGTACTATCTGAGGTCACACCTTGCCCCTGGCCGCCTCATCTCTGACGCGGTCAAGAAGGAGTTGGAGCTCTTCGCCGGGCCCGTCTCCGGGCCCGGCTTCGGCGGACTCGGCAGTGTTCTCTACGTGGCTGCATTTCCCTCGGCCTGGCAGGAGGGGAGGGCTGACGTGAGTCTCACGATCCTGACGTCCTCGCTCTTTCCGCTTGCGCTCACGGTCCCCCTCGTCGCGCTCTTCCTCGCCGGTTTCTACGGTCTACTCAAGGAGCACGCGGACGGTGGTGACCCGCCGTGGCGCGCCTTCTGGTCTCACGTGCGGCGCCAGTACCGGCGATTCCTCATCTACCTCGTGGCCTACGACGTCGCCTTCGTGGCCCTATTCCTGCTCGGGACATGGGGTTCACGCCTGCTGTGGGGCCTAGGTGGAGGCGGGTGGCTTCGGGAGTTCATGTTCGGCGGATGGCTGCGCCTGCTGTTGCTGCTGGCGTTCGCGCTCGGGCTGATCGCGATTGCCGTTGACGATGTGTCTGTCTTGGTCGCCTTCCGCCGGAGCGCCCGCACCATCGTCCGCGGCATCCCCATCGTCGTCGTGCTCCTCGCGGTGCTCTTCCTCCCGCGCCTCGCGATC
>CAZUGW010000067.1:10739-11934 GCA_964620055.1 uncultured bacterium | reverse complement strand
CGCCTCAACCCCTTGACGGAAGATCGGCCGCACAGTATCCCGCAGACCGCCCCGTTGATCATGGACCAGGGCATGTTGCCGGATCCCTCGTTCAACATGGCGAGACAGCCCAGCAGGACCGTCCCGATGAGGAACCCGACCACCGGCCCCCACTTCCGCTGCACCAGCAGTGCGGAGAACATGAAGCCGTAGAACACCGCGGCCAGCACCCCGTACAGGATGGCGCCGCTGAAGCTCTCGTAGCCGGTGATCGGAATGACGATGAACCTCATGGGCATCTTGTGCAGCACCACGAATTCGATGAGCGCCAGGGCCAGGCTGAAGATCGCCCCCTGCATGGCCCCGCGCAGCAACCGCACTTTATCCGGGATCTCCGGGGTACTATCCGCCATCCGGCGCTTCCGGCCGGTGGAGTCTATGAAATACCGCGCGCCGTCCTTGCCGGCGGGGCGCTCGATGGGCCGCAGCACGTTCTCGTCACTGCCGACGTAGAGCGGGGTGTCTTGAGCCTCCTCACCGTGCGCGGCGGTCCCCTGCGCCCCCAGCGGCCGCAGGATTTCGTCGTTCGACGATTCCTGACCCGAGACGTAGTTGGGCGCTTCCGCCGGGGCTTCCTCCTCCTCAAGATGCCCGCCCAGGGTCAGCAGCCCGGAGGCATGGACTTCCGGCGGCGGGGGCGGGGGCTTGGACTCGGGCCGCCTGACCATGGCCTCGTCCGCGGTCTCCCGGGACTCAGGCGGGGCGGCCTGTTGCTGCTCTTCCGGCGCCTTGGCCGCCTCCTCCTTGGCCTTGAGGAGCTCCTCTTTCGCCTTCGCGGAGATGGCGCCGCCCGGCGGCAGCATTGGCTTCTTGCACCACTCGCAGGTGGTGGTGGTAGAGCTCTCCATACCACATCGTCGGCAGATCATCCGCGCCTGCTCCTTCCGCCCGCGGTCTATTAGATAGACGCGCGGCCGGCCTGATTCGTCCCCGACGCCGCCCGACGGCGACACCCCATTCTACCCCTCCCTGCCGCGAAAGAAGAACAAGACGGGGGCGCCTCGGTATTTCGCCCCGCGGCCGCCGCGTCCTGCCCTCCCGATGCTCCGGAGATAGAGGTTTTCCACTACCCGCCGAGCACCTGCCCCAGCGCCGCCAGAAATCTCTCGTTTTCCGCCAACGTCCCCGTGGTCACCCGAATGTGCGTCGGCGCCCC
>CAZUGW010000067.1:2238-10729 GCA_964620055.1 uncultured bacterium | reverse complement strand
GGTGAGCGAGACGGGCGGCGGGTCCCGGCTCTTCTCGCGCGCGTCGAAGTCGCGAATGTGCGTCGGCGCCCCGAACGCGTCCCCGGTGCGCACGATCACCCCCTGGCGGAGCAGCGCCAGGAATACCTCCTGGCAATCCCGGCCCACCTCCACCCACACGAAGTTCGCATAGCTCGGCGTGTACTTCAGCCCCAGTTCCTCGAACCCGCGATAGAACCGCTCCTTGGACTCCGCGTTCAGCCGCTTCGTGCGCGCCACCTGCTCCGGGTCAGAGAGGCTGGCTACCGCCGCCACCTGCGCCAGGGAACTCACATTGAACGGCTCCCGCACCGCCTCCATCGCCGCCGCCAGTTCCGGCGTGGTCGCGCCATAACCCATCCGCAACCCGGCGAGTGCGTAAATCTTCGAGAACGTGCGCAGCACGATCACGTTCCTCCCCTCCCGCACCATCGCCAGGCTGTCGGGGTACTCAGGATCGTCCACGTATTCGTAGTAGGCCTCGTCCATCACCAGGATCGCGGTCGGAGGGAGGGCCGCGACGAACTCGGCCAGCTCGCCCTGGCGCACGATGGTGCCCGTCGGGTTATTGGGGCTGGCGATGAACACCACCTTGGTGCGGTCGGTGAGCCGACGCGCCATCGCCTTCAGGTCGTAGGCCCAGTCCACCAGCGGCACCTGCACCAGCGCCGCGTCCATTAGCTTCCCGGTGAACTCGTACTGGCTGAACGGCCCGGTGCACATCATCACCTCATCGCCCGGGGAGACGAAGGCCAGGCCCAGGTTGTGGATCAACTCGTCGCTGCCATGCCCGAGGAGAATCTGTCCGCCCGGCACGCCGAGGTGTTGGGAGAGCGCGTTGCGTAGCTCGTAGCAGTCGTTGTCAGGATAGAGCCGGATCTCGGCCGCGGCCGCGCGGATCGCCTCCACCGCCTTGGGCGAAGGCCCCAGCGGGTTCTCGTTGGAGGCGAGCTTGATCACGTCGGTCAGCCCGAACTCGCGCCGCACCTCATCAATCGGCTTGCCCGGCACATAGGGCGTCAGGCCCTTCACGCACGAGCGAACCAGGTCGGACATGCCCATTCTGCTTACTCCTCCATCTCCTCGACGCCCGCGACCGGCTTCACTCGCAATACCCGCGTCTGGGTGTAGGTGGTGGCCTGCTCCACTGCGCGCTTCTGCTCCCGCGGCACCCGGCCGGACTTGAGCAGGTCCTTCACCGCGCTGGAACTGACCTCCCGCGCCGCCTCCCACAGCCCGAGGGGTTCGAGCACCTCCCGCAGCCGCGCCTCCTCGAATCCGGTCACGCGCTGGTAGGTGCGCCGCTCGGCCACGTAGGCCCCCTCTTGTACGCGCTCCGCCTGGGTCGCATCGAGGTACTCGTGGAGCCGCTGTTTGAGCTCGCCGAGGCGCCGCTCGTGCTGCTTCTGCGCGGCGTCTTCCTCCGCATATTCCTGCAACAAAGCCGCGATGTCAACCTCCAGCCCCGGGGGAACCTGGGGCGGCCGGAACAGCGGACAGAACGCCTGATAGGCGCACCACTCGCAGTGCGACCCCACCTTGGGCTCGAAGTCCTGGACCTGCAGGCCTACGATCACATCCCGGATCTCCTCCCGCTTCTCCGCCAGCACCGCGTCGGGCATGGTGATCCGCATCGCGAAATCGTGAAAGAGGTATTCCAGCGTGGTGGTCACCTGCGAGCCGGGATAGAGGTGATCGGCCGCCATCCGGTAGATGGCGAGCTGCGCGTCTTTCTCCATCTCGCTCTGCGGGCGCATCCGGCGGCTGGTCTTGTAATCAATGATCTCCAGCCGGTTCTCCGGCAGCGTGTCCACGCGATCAATCCGGCCGGAGAGCGTGTGCTCGCCGTCGAACGGCACGGTGAACGGAAGCTCGGTGGCCGCGGTGCGTCGGCCCTCCTCCAGGCGGCCGTGCTTCTCGTAGTACCGGCGCACCAGGTCCACGCCCTGCTCGAACAGGGTCTGGCGCACGCCCTCGTCCTTCACCTCCCCCCCGCGCGCCTGCCAGGCGCGAACGAACGCCTCCACCGCCGCCTCCAGGGAGGGGGCTGGCACGTGCCGGGGATCGTGGAGAAAGCTCAGCGTCTCATGCAGGGCCGCGCCGAAGTGCATCTCCGGCCCGGCCGGGACGCGAATCCGGTCCACGTACTGCAGCTTGTACTGCTGCGGGCACCGCTGGTATGTCGAGACCTGCGTGTAGCTGATGCGCATGGGAGATCAACCCTCCGCGTCCGCCTCCGCCCCGTTCTCCGACCCCACATAGAGCGCGCGGCCCAGCCGAAAGTGTCGTTCCGTCCAGCGCCGTCCCTGCTCGCGGGCGGCGCCGATATTGGTGAGGTAGAGGTTCACCTTCGCTCCCAGGTCCTCCGCGTGATGCAGCGCAATCGCTTCCGCGGTCATCGGCTCCACCGGGGAGCCGTACTCCTTGGTCCCGTGATGGCTCAACAGCATGTGGCTCAGGCGCAGCTTCAGTTCCTCCGGGAAGTCCGGCCTCGCCTCCGCCGCCGCCCGCACCCGCCGCTCCCCCAGTACGATATGGCCGACCAGTTGCCCCAGGTCGGTATAGTCAAAGGCCGTGTCCCAGCGCAACTCCTCCATCTTTCCGATGTCGTGGAGGATCGCCGCGGTGATCAGCAGATCGCGGTCGAGCTGCGGGAATACCTCGGCCACGCACAGACAGATCTCCGCCACCTCCCAGGTATGCTCGGCCAGGCCGCCGACGTAGGCGTGGTGCATCGCCTTCGCCCCCGGCGCGGCGAAGAAGTCGCGGCGGAACTCCGGGTCGCGGAAAAAGCCGGTAAGCAGTTCGCGCAGATCGGGGTTGGCGATGGAGTTCACCACCTCCGCCAGCCGCCGCTCCAGCGCCTCCATGTCCTTCTGGCTGCGAGGGAGGAAGTCGGTGGGGCTGGCCTCGTCGGCGGGCACGGCGCGCACGGAGTCGAGGCGCAGTTGCAACTCGCCGCGATAGGTCTCGGCCATCCCCCGCACCGTGACCACGTCGCCCTGCTGGAACCACTCCGTGATCTCACCCGCATTCTCCCACACCTTCGCGGGCACCCGGCCCGTGGGATCAATCAGCGTGAGGTCGAGATACACCCCCCCGCGCCCGCCCTGTCGCAACTCCTTCCGCGCCACGAGATACCGCCCCTCCACCGGACTCCCAGGCGACAAATCCGTTATCCTCTCCTCAGCCAATCCAAGTCCTCTCTATCGATCAAGTGTCTTTTCGACTCCTCGACTCCTCGACTCCTCGTCAATACCTACGCTCAATCGTGGTCCCCGTGTAATACTTCGCCAGCATCCTCCGATAATCCCACCCCTTATCTGCCAAGCCCGCTGCTCCCACCTGGCACATTCCCACCTGATGCCCCCAGCCCGCACCCCAGATCACGAACGCCACCGGCAGACCGTCTTTCCCTTTGATCGGCTCCACTGCGAACGAGGGCGAGTCCACCCCCATCGCCCGCCTGATCTTCGCCCCGCCCTCTACGGTGATGGGCCGTTTCGATCCCACGATCGCCAGCCGCGTCACCATCCCCGACTCCGCGCGCTTCACGATCTGCACGCCCAGCAGTTCGCCGAAGTCGCCGACGACCGTCGTGAGCTGCTTCTGCAACTCGTCCTTCGACAGCAACTTCCACCAGCGGATCTTGTCCGTCTTCGCATACTTCGGCTGGTTGCAGTTCACGCGGGGGGCGTACTTCAGGAACTGGCCCATCTCTGCCTCCGAGAGCGGGAAGGCGTAGGGCACGTCGTCCTCGGGTTCATAGTCCGCCACGCCGCGCAGATACGGGCAGGGGGTGGCCTCCGGCCAGTAGTCCTCGTTGTTGGCGGTGTGCCCGCCGCAGTTCGAGGAGTAGAGCGTGTCCGCCAACTGCCCCTCATATACCAGCACCTCGCCGCGCGTCGAGCTCACCGCCTCCTCCGTCGCAGGAGACTCGCTCGTCGCCCCGCCGTACACCTGGCAATGCGGCCCGCTGCACAGCCCGAACCCCTCCACCTCGTGACGAGAGGCCTTCATGATCGCCTGCCCCCGTGCCGTCACCGCCTGCGCCTGCAACGCCGCGGGTGGATAGGTGTACGGCATCTCGGAGGGCACCACCCCGCGCAGATAGGTCTCGATATCCACGACGTTGACCACCGTCAACCCACCCGCCCCCGCGCGAATCTCGATCACCCCGCGGTAATCGCGGTCGGTGCGCTTGTCCCAATGTCCTGGCACGCCGTGGACGGTGATGGTGGCCTCAGGCGAGGGCGTGAGGGTGATCTCCTGATAGGCTCCCCCGACCTCTGACCCATCGGCCCGAACCAGCTTCACCCCACCCGGCCCGGCCTGCGCCTGACACACCTCCTCCGGCGGCAAGTTCAGCGGCGACCCGCCGGGGGAGAACATCACCGTCGCCCCCTGCGCCGCCGACACGCCGACGCTCGCCACCCCGCGCACCAGCCCAATCCGCACGCGCGGCACTTCCCCCTCACCCCGCAACGGCTGCCCGGCGACGAAGATGAGAAGCGCGGGGAGGATCAATTTCACGCGGGTAAGCATGGGGTGAGTCTAGCACGGGGGAGGGGGGAGGGCAAGGCGAGCCGATTGGTGGTTTCTCGATTGTGTAATTTCACAATTTTGAAATCAAATCCTTGACACATCGGTGGTCCCTGCCTATACTTTACGCATGGACGTCAGATTCCGGGATGACGATCTCGATAGGCTAGAGACAGATGCGAGATTCGACGCGGGGCGCCAACCCGGAGTTGTCAAAGCGTTCCGCAGGCGCATGCAGCAGATCAGGGCCGCAGCAGATGAGAGAGACTTCTACAGTCAGAAGTCTCTGAGATTCGAGAAGCTGCTGGGCCGTCGCGCCCACCAGCATTCGATGCGCTTGAACGACCAATGGCGGTTCCTCCTGGAGTTCGAGGGGCAGGGGCCGAGCAAGGTCGTCGTGGTTGTCGCCATCGAGGACTACCACTGAAGGAGATGTGTCACATGATCAAGAGACGGGCTGCCGAGGCCTTTCCTCCGGGTGAGTTCATCAAGGAGGAGTTGGAGGCGCGCAGTTGGCTGCAGGAGGATCTGGCGGAGATCATCGGCCGAGAGCCCAAGGTGATCTCCGACCTGGTCACCGGCAAGAGGCCGATCTCCCCCGAACTCGCCCGCGCGCTTGGCGACGCCTTCGGAACCAGCGCGCAGTACTGGATGAATCTCGAGAGCAGCTATCGGCTCTGGCGCGCGGAGACTGACGACACCACGATCGCGCGGCGCGCCAGACTCTACGGCTTGGCCCCTATCAAGGACATGGTCAAACGGCATTGGCTTGAACCCTCGGAGAGCGTCGAGGTGCTGGAGGAGAGAGTAAAGCGTTTCTTTGGAGTTGAGAACCTGGACGAACCGATCCGCTTGCCTCATGCGGCGCGGCGGGGGACGAAGGAGATCACGCCGGCGCAGATGGCCTGGCTGTTCCGGGCCAGGCAACTCGCCTCGGCCGTACCGGCAAAGCCATTCTCCGCTCAGTCCTTCAAGTCTGGACGGGAGGAGCTGAGGGAGCTGCTTCCCAGCGCGCAGGAGGTGAGCCGCGTCCCCAGGATCCTCTCGGACGCCGGCCTCCGGTTTCTCATCGTCGAGCACCTGCCTCAGACCAGGATTGACGGCGTCACCTTCTGGCTCGACGATAAGTCGCCGGTGATCGCGCTCTCTTTGCGGTACGACAGGATAGATGCCTTCTGGCACACCCTCGCCCATGAGTTGGGCCACGTGGCGCGGCGAGATGGTCTAAGGCGGTTGGACGTAGTGCTGGACACCGATATCGTCGGAGATCAGGTCGAGCCCGCGACGGAGCAGGCCGAAAGGGAGGCGGACGCGTTCGCGACTGATTTCCTGGTGAAGCAGTCGGAGCTTGAGGACTTCATTCTGCGGGTTCGTCCCCTCTACGGGCGGCAGAAGATCCTCGGCTTCGCCGGCAGAATCGGAGTGCATCCCGGCCTTGTCGTTGGTCAGCTTCAGTTCCGAGGGGAAGTGCCATGGTCGGCCCACAGGCAGATGCTGGATAAGGTGAGACACATCGTGATCGAGTCGGCCCTGACTGATGGGTGGGGGCAGATGGTGCCGGTACTCAGCTAAGGAGATACCAAGCGTCTTTCCTGGGTGAGCAGTTGCAGCAGTCAGCAACTGTCCGACGACGAAGTTAGGACGCGCGGGGGACGGTAAGCCGCCCTGGGAGCGCAGGCGTCTCGCCTGCACTGTAGCGCAGGGTCCCGGCCTGTGACGGGCGTCGCACCACCCGTGAGAGGTGTGCGCTCCACGAGACGCGTATACGCCCATCCGGATGCCAGGCCGGGTGAGTGGGCAACCTTCCCAGCCCGTGCCTCTGACGGCGCCGACCCGAACCGTATCGTCCCAGGAATTTGCTCCAATCCGCTTGACGCAATACGTATTTCGTGCTATTGTAATCAAACTCATGTCCAGAGATAGCCGGAATGACCAGTACCCCATACAAATCTCCGCCACCCCCTCGGCCCCTCCAGCCTCCCCGGCACCTCCCCTTTTCCAGGAGCGCGGGAATAGTGACAAGATCGCTCAGGACGCACGAGAAAGGGTCTAGAAGCGATTCACGCGTGGAAATCACCACGGTTTTTCCACCCTTTTCCCAGGGATTTCCACCCTTCCGTCTCTGCCCCGGCCCCTGGCCCCCGGCCCCTCCGACAGGAACTTGCCCCTCGCCCCCAGAACTATGAACTCCCGTGTCCAACCCACCGCACGACAACCCGATCTACACCGTCGGCCACAGCAACGTGCCGCTGGAGGCGGTGGTGGCCCTGCTGCGGCGCTTCGGGGTCACTCGACTCGTGGACGCGCGCACCGCGCCCTACAGCAAGTATTCGCCTCAGTTCAATCACGAGCCGCTCAGCCGCGGCCTGCCCGAGGACATTGCGTACGTGTACCTGGGCCACGCGCTCGGCGGCAAGCCCCCCACCGACGGGACGCATGCGCTCCCCGACTATGAGGAGATGGCGGCCCGGCCCGCGTTTCAGCAGGGCCTGGAGGAGTTGCTGGCGCTGCGGCGTGAGCACGTGGTCTGCCTCCTGTGCTCGGAGGAGGAACCGCGCAAGTGCCACCGCAGCCGCCTGCTCGGGGCGAAGTTGCTTGCGTGGCATGAGATTGACGTGCAGCACCTCCGCCACGACGGCCGCGTCGAGCCGCAGTCCGCGCTGGAGGCGGAGGAGAATCAACAACCGAGGCTCTTTGGATGACCGACACAGTGACCCTCCACACCATCGGCTTCACCAAACGCCGCGCCGAGGACTTCTTCGAGACCCTCCGTTGCCACGGCGTTCGGCGGATCCTCGACGTGCGACTCCGCAACACCTCGTCTCTCTCCGGCTTCACCAAGCGGGACGACCTGCCGTACTTCGCCCGGCAGATCCTCGACGCCGAGTACGTCCACGAGCCGGCCCTCGCGCCCACCGACGAGATCCTCGACGCGTACCAGGAGACCAAGGACTGGCCCCGGTATGAGCAGGAGTTCGGCGCGCTGCTCCGCGACCGCGGGTGGCCGGAGTGGCTGACGCGGGAGGTGCTGGCGATCCCCACGGTCCTCTTGTGCTCCGAGCCGAAAGCCGAGACGTGCCATCGGCGACTGGTGGCCGAGTACCTGGCGGAGCAACTCGGACCTCTGACCATCGTCCACTTGTGAGGGCAAGATGGGGCGGATGAGACTGCTGATCACCGACGTGACGCGGATGAAAGGCGACGGGGTGTGCGTCGCCTCGCTGGACGAACAGGGCCGCTCCGTGCGCCCCATCCCCGCCGCGGGGACCAACCATCGCCGCGCGCAACTGCTCCTGCCTGACGGCGAGGTGGTCAAGCCGGGCGCGTTGGTCGAGGCCGACTTCACCCCCTCCCCGCTCCAGGTCGCACCCCACCTGGAGGACATGGTGTACCGGCCTCCCCTTCGTATGCTGGGCCTGGCGGACCGGGCCGAGTTCGCGCAGCGCGTGAAGGCCTCCTGCGCGCCCGGCTTGCACCGTCTCTACGGCGCGGAGGTGCACGACGCGCCCAAGGCCTATCTGCGCGACGGGACCGGCGCGCGCTCCCTGGGGACGGTGCGGCCGTCGCTGCTGCTCTCCTTCGGCCTGGAGGAGCGCAAGGGCACGCTCCGGCCGCGGCTGCGCTTTGCCACCCGCGAGGACGACGGCTTCTGGGACCTCCCCATCGTGGACCTGGCCCTGTGGGGGTGGATCAATCAGGTGGCCGCGACGCGCAGCCTCGCCAGCGCCCAGGCCGCGATTGACGCCATCCTGATGCGGGGCGGCGAGACCTACCTGCGCATCGGCCTCGCCCGGGGCTTCAGCAATCCCGACTGGGGAGAGAAACGGTGCTACCTCCAGGTGATCGGCATCCACACCGCCTACGACTACCTCGGCGGGCGGTGCTGGGCCGATTTTCCGCCGGAGCCGCCCCTCCGACCTCTTGTCGCGAC
>CAZUGW010000067.1:0-2228 GCA_964620055.1 uncultured bacterium | reverse complement strand
TGTACTCCGGCGGCCCGGCCGTGATACGTGATAGAGGCGCTCCACGGGCCGGCGGCCCGGATGACGACGGGCTCTCTACCGCGAAGGCGCTTGCAGGTGAGACGGACTGGTGATGTATTCATGGGGTCGGATATGACATTTGGTCAACATAGAGCTGAGTGCCTCGCTTTGTAGTCGCAGTTGCAGTCAGATGACGGATTGTCTCGGGGACGGCGGTTGCCTTCGCGGCCAGCTCGCGGTTCGGCTCGGCAGGGCGCACTGCGATGACGTGCCAGGAGGCGGCCTATGGGATCGCCCGACCGACAAGTACGGCGCGCGCGGCCGATCACAGTGGTACTGCTGCTCGGAGCGTGCACGATTAGCGCGTTGTCTGCCCCGGGGCCGGGAGATGGGCGTCAGAGGATTCATCCCCCGCGTCGGCTGGGGCTGGTGATCGCGGTCGGGGGCGCGATTAAGGTTAGCCCGGCGGTCTACCATTACGGCCCCACCCTGTTCTGCTCCGACTGTCACGTCATGCACGGTCTCCTCGATGGGCAGGCCTACCCGTTCCTGCTCAAGCGGGAGGACGCGCTGGCCCTGTGTCTGCTCTGCCACGACGGCACGCCCGGAATCCCCGACGTGGTCGGCCCGGACAGCAACAACCTCGGGCAGCGGGCGGCGGGCGCGTTCATTGATCCCGGGGAGTTGAACCCAAACGGCCACAACCTCGGGGTGGCAGTGACCGACTTGTGTCGGCGATGCCACTTCGGCGGCGACCCGCTTACGGCCGAGGTGACGTGTGTGGATTGCCACAACCCGCATGGCAACGGTCGGCCGCGCAATCTCCAGTGGGCGTCCTGGCCCCCCGGCACGCCGCAGTTGGGGCTATTCATCAACCCGTCCGCCACCGGGCTGGAGCGCTATGAGGAGGGGGCGATCACCTATGGGACCGACGGGACCGACGCCCTGCGCGAGCTGAGCAGCATCTGCGTAGACTGTCACCACACGCTCTCCGGGCAGGATGACACCGGCCCTGGCCCCGGCGGGCATTACTACCGGCATCCCGTCACCGACACCGAGCGGGGGGTGGTGTGTGCGATCTCGCAGGGGGCGTTCGATGGCGGGAGCGCCCCGGAGCACTGGGTGAGCGGGGTGGGAGCGGGCTTTGCGGTGCCGCGGGTGAGGTTCCTCGGGAACCCCGCGTGGGACTTCTCCCAGGCCTCTGTCGTGTCAGGGCAGAACAACGTCTTCTGTCTCTCCTGTCACCGGGCGCATGGGTCGGAGTACGCGTTCGGGCTGGCCTGGCCGCCGAACACGCCCTATGGCACCGGGCCGAACGGATGCGATCAGTGCCACAACAAGAGCGGGGGAGGCTGACATACGACACCGGCGTTCTGAGGCGGAACATCTCGTGCTTGCGGATAGAGGAGCGATGAGGCCCCCGTCAACGCGGGGGCCTCGTCGTTTGCGCAGGCAGAGGGGGAACGCCCGCGCCTGCAGAAATGGGATAATGGCGTGGGAGGCTGGGTTCGCGGCAGGGAGACCAGGAGGAAGGTTCATGGCCAAGGCGCGGGTGGTCGTCACCCTGAAGAAGACCATCATGGATGCCCAGGGGCAGACCGTGGAGAAGGCCTTGCACAACCTCGGTTATGCTGGCGTGAGCCACCTGCGCCTGGGTAAAGTGATAGAGCTGGAGGTGGACGCGGCGGCCGCGGGCCAGCTCGACGAGATGTGCCAGAAGCTACTCGCCAATCCCATCATCGAAGATTACCGCATCGAGGTCGAGGGCTGAGCATGGCTACCGCCACCAAGCTGCGGTTCGGCGTCGTCGTCTTCCCCGGATCGAACTGCGATACCGATGCCTGGCACGCGCTGCACGATGTGATGGGGCAGGAGACGCGCTATATCTGGCACCATGAGACGGATCTGAGCGGCTGCGACTGCGTCATCCTCCCTGGCGGCTTCAGCTATGGCGACTACCTCCGCACCGGCGCGATTGCGCGCTTCTCTCCCGTAATGAACGCGGTGAGCGAGTTTGCGGACCGGGGCGGGCTGGTAATCGGCATCTGCAACGGGTTCCAGATTCTCCTCGAGGCCGGCCTGCTGCCCGGTGCGATGATGCGGAACCAGGGACAGCTCTTCATCTGCCGGTACGTCAACGTCCGCGTGGAATCCACTGATAGCCCCTATTCACGCGCCATGCGGCAGGGCGCGGTCTTGCGTATGCCCATCGCCCACGGGGAGGGTAA
>CAZUGW010000066.1:0-12087 GCA_964620055.1 uncultured bacterium | reverse complement strand
GCCGCGCGTGGGGGCCGGCGGGCAGTGGGCGGAAGGTAAGCCAAGCGCGCCGGTGCCACGCGGCGAGACGCTGCAACGCGTAGCTCAGGGCGGGCCGCGCCAGGCCGCGGCCCTGGTACGCGGGTCGGATCGCGAACCAATGGATTCGCCCGTAGTCCGCGCCGTCCAGGTCGCGCCGATACCACGCGGAGATGGTCCCGACGCATGAGCCGTCATCGCTCGCGATGAAGAAGCACCGCGGCGAGATGGCCCCCGCGTCCGCGCCGAACTGCTCCTCGAACGTGTCGTCCGTGATCGGGAGGATCCGTTCGGTCTCGCGCTGGATCTCGGCCCACATCGCGCCCTCGCCGGGCGCGATCGGGCGGATTCCGTATCCGGCCGGGAACGGGAACTCGGGAATCCCGGTCAGATGCGGTCGGACCATAGCGATGGGCAGGTCCTCGGGCTCGGGCCTAGGGGAAATTCGGATTACGGAGTCACCTGCACATACGGGGTGAGTGGTTGGTAGTAGACATTGTACACGTTCGTGGGGCCGCGGTAGCGCGAGTAGACGAGACGCCCGCCTGCGATATCGGGAACGCCCTCATAGACGGCGCTGCCGCCGAGCGGGAGCGTGACGCCGGGACTGGCGAGATCGGTCCAGTAGACGTCCGCATCGTCGGAGCGCCAATCCTCCCACACCACCTGCGTGCCGTCAATGCGGGGCTGCTGCCGGTAGGCCGGTGGGTCGGCGATCACCGGCGTCGGAACCAGGGTGTCCGCATTCAGAGAACCGATGATCACGTTCGCGCCAGGGCCGGTGTAGCTGCTGTAGTCGCAGTAGACGACGGTGCGGCCGGAGATGTCAGGGTAGCCTTCAACTTGATTCCAGTCGGTGGTAGCAGTGAGGCGGCGTTCGGCCGGGTCGGGATTAGGGCGGACGGTTTCCTTCCAGTTCGGGATCCCGTCGCCGTCGCTGTCCACCGAAAGATCGTAGCAGTAGATGTCCGCCTGGTTCCCATCTCGCCAGTCCTCCCACACCACCAGGTTGCCGGAGATGCGGGGGGCGAACTGCGGGCCGGGACCGGTGCAGAGGGGATAGACCGCGGTGCGATGGTTAATGGGATCGGTGATCACAGTGAGATCCGAGATGTAGATATCGCTGTTGTCGAGCAGGAAGTTGCTGGGATCGGAGAGCTTGTCCGGATCGTTGCGATAGTCCTCCCACACCACGCAGTAGTGGTTGCCCGAGGCCGGGACTTTGTCCACGGCCGGGAACCAGGCGTCGGACTGCTGCAGGGTGACGCGGCGCGGGAGCACCGTGGGCGTGGCCAGGTCGTAGGCGGTGATCTGGAAGTACCAGATGGGGGAGTTCCACGGGTCGGCCGGATCGCTGGGCTGGTCGTCCACCATCCACGCCACCCAGGTCCCTGAGATCGAGGGGAGGAGGTGGTAACTCACGTCCCAGTAGTCATAGGGGGAGACCGGCAAGCCGGTGCCGGGGCCGATCATCCCCGGTATATCCTCCAGCAGTGTGGTGATGACGCCACTGGCTTCGTTCTTCACCGAGATCTCTGAGGAGGCGTACTGGACCGCATAGTAGGCGCTTCCGTCCTCGTAGGCCACCCGGTCGCCGCTCACCGCGGGAAAGTCTTGGCCGTAAAGCCCGTCGTCCACCACCAGGTCCTTCGCGGTGCTCGCGATCACCTCCCCGAAGTAAGTGGCCCCTTTCATCATGCGCCAGCAGCAGGCGTAGGAGCCTGGCGTGGTGGGAGCGGTGAGGTTGAACGTGAATACCGCGGTCCCCCCGGGCGCGACGGTGGAGGTAAGCGGCACGCTGGAGACTCCCCACGTCGTGTTCCCCTCCGGCGCCACTGAGCCGAGAGAGAAATCGCCCGGCGTCCAGGTGATGGTCCCATCGTTCTTCATACGCACAGTGACGGATTGCGAGTTGCCGGCGCGCAGAGAAGCGGGAATGGTGCTGCTGACGGCCGCGGCGCTGGGCAGGTTCACGGTGAAGACGCCGGAGGTATTGGTGAGCGCGTTGTTGACCTCGTTCTTCTCCACGACCTCGTAGTTGCTGTCCACGTACGCGCCGAGGAAGTAGCCCCCTCCGGTCAGGGAGGGCACGGTCCCTGTCGGAGACAGGGACTGCGACGCGCCCGCCGCCAGCGGAGAGATGGCCACCGTGACGAGCACTCCGTCCTGACGAGAGGAGATCTTGTTCTTGGAGAGCACCACCACCGCGCTGCAGGAGCCGGAGGAGGTAGTGCCCCAGTTCTTCACGGTCAGGCTCAAGGGAATGGTGTCGCCCACCAGGGCGGAGGCGGCGGAACTCGAAACCGCAGTGACTCTCAGGTCCGGCCCGGTCGTCGGCGGGTTCATGGTCGTGACCAAGTTCAGCCTGGGTGAAGCGACATGGGTGGCGGGGTCAACGATTTGCACGCCGTTCTCTCTGAGACGGCTCTTGATCGCCACCGGGTCAGTGATCCCCATCTGGGCCATGACCGCGGCGGCGCCCGCGACGTGCGGGGCGGAGAAGGAGGTGCCTTCCGCCGAGGCGATCTGAGAATCGGGGAAGGGAGCGGTGATGACCGATCCGGGGGCGAACATGGAGACCATCTCGCCTCGATCCGAGTACGTAGCCACGCCGTCGGCCGGCGTTGCCGCCGATGGATCGCTCGGTATCCCAGGTCCGCCGTCCTTGCTCGCCGCAACCGACGTGGCGGCGCTGGCGCAGGCGGGGGCGGAGATCCCGTTGGTGAAGAACTCATTGCCGGAGGCCACCACCACGACGATTCCGGCGCTGACCGCATCGGCAATGGCGATGCCGTCTGGCAACGCGTCGCACGTCTCGGGATTGCTGTACTGCGTCTGGTCGCCGAGACTGAGGTTGATGACCTTGATGTTGTACGCGGCCTGATTGGTGATACACCACTGGATTCCGGCGATCACGGTGGAGGAGGTTCCGGACCCCGTGGAATCGAGCACCTTCACGGCCACCAGATTGGCGCCGGGCGCGATGCCGCGGTACGTCGCATTCATGCTCGCGACCACGCCCCCAACCATGGTGCCGTGGAAGTAGTCGTCCATGGGATCGGTGGCGTCGGTGTAATTGGGGTTGCCCATCTGGGCGAGGATGTTCACGCCCCCAATCACGCGCCCGCCCCAGGCCAGCGTGTAGGCGCGGGAGACGAACACCGCCATCTGATCGCGCGTTACCGTGTTAGCCGGCCTGTAGGTTCCATCCGGGAACCCGCCGACGATGCCCTGGGCCTTGCAGTACTCGATGTGCTTGAAGGCCCAGAAGCTGGTCAGAACGTCGGAGAAGCTTGCCGTGCTCGGGCCGGGGGGCACGTTTCCGTCACCGCCGGCCTTAGCGCGGGCAACGAAGACGGCCATTTGGTCACGCGTGACCGTAGTGGCGGGTTGATAAGTTCCATCCGGGTAGCCACCGACAATGCTCTTCGCTCTACAGTATTCGATGTACTTATAGGCCCAGAAACTGGTCGGGACATCGGAGAAGTTCGCCGTGGCGGGGCCGGTGGGCACGTTCCCGTCGCCCCCGGCCTGGGCGCGGGCGATGAACACCGCCATCTGATCGCGGCTTACCGCTTGGCCGGGTCGGTAGGTTCCGTCCGGGTAGCCCCCAACCACCCCCGCCTGGGCCACCGCCTCGATCTGACGCCAGGCCCAATACCCGGGGTGAAGGTCGCTGAAGAACTTCGCGCCGGAGGTGTTGAAGTAGGGGTGGGTATAGTCTATCCCCGTGTCAATGATGGCGACCCCGATCCCCGCGCCCGTGAACCCGGCGGTTTCGGCCTCGGGCTGGCCCACGAGCGGGCCGCTCTGGTTGAGCACGGCCTTCATCTCCCGATCCGGGAATACCGCCTCCACCTCCGGGAGCCGGGCCAGCGCCTCCAGCGTCGCGGCGTCCACCGAGGCGGCCAGGAACGGGAAAATGTCGTAAGTACGCCGCACCCGCATCTGCGGCACGGCGGAGATCACCCGCTGGCTGAGCGCGCGGATCGCGGGGACGCGCGCTTGCCACCGCGCGGCCCAGATCTCGGGCTGAGACGTGTCCCCCATCTGGACGATCACCTCCGCCTGCCCCTTCTCGTGGATCAGATCGCGGACGCGATTATCAACGTAAGCCCGAGATGCTCCGAACGCGACCTGCGACACGGCGAGCAGGCCCAGGGAGAGAGCAGAAGCGAAGGCGACGCGGTTGAACCTCATCTCCAACTCCATCCGGAAAACTGATAAGACGACCGGGGGCGGAGTCCGCCCCGTATGGTTCTTATCCCCAGATTGCCTGTCGAGTATACCTGAGAGACGGCGCCTGTGCCAATGACCGGACGCCGGTCTGGGCCGTCCGCGGGACACACAGAGGCGGACTGTGGGCCGCGACCGTGCGGCCGCCGGCCTCCTGCCCTCAGAATTTCCCACCCACAAGGTGCCACAGCAGGAGGCCGTTGAGCGCAACGATCCCCAGGCCGGTCACGAGCATCGCTCCCATCTCAAACCACCCGTTCGCGAACTTGCCCATCACCCGACGGCTGTTGGTCAGCAGCAGGAGCGGCAGCATCGTGAGCGGAAGTTGCACGCTCAAGCACACCTGGCTCAGGATCAAAGCGCGCAGCGGGTCATGCACGAACATGATCGCGATCACCGCCGGCGCCAGGGTCAAGAGCGCGCCGAGGCGGAACCAGCGTCCCTGCAGGTCCGTCTCCTGGCCCAGGTAGCCGCTGAAGGTCGTGCCCCCGGCGATGGCCGCGGTGACCGAGGAAGAGACGCCGGCGAAGAGCAACCCCAGCGCGAACACCAGCCCGGCCATCGGACCGGCGATGGGTCGCAACGTTTCGGCGGCCTGGGGGAGGGCCGTGATCACCACGCCCCGGTCGTGGAAAGCGGCTGCGGCGACGATGATCATCGCGGTGTTGATGAGCATTCCGGCCAGCATCGCCAGCAGCGTATCGAGGAATTCATAGCGGAGCAGCCGACGCCTCTGGGTCTCCTCGGTCAGGTCCCACTCCCGCCGCTGGATCACCTCCGAATGCAGGTAGAGGTTGTGCGGCATCACCACCGCGCCCAGCACGCCCATCGCCACGAGGATGCTCTGCGAGCTCAGCCGGGGGGTCACGAGATGGAGCGCGGTCTGGTGGAAGTCGGGCTTCACCAGCGCGAGCTCGACCAGGTAGCAGATCCCGATGGCGGTGAGGAATGCCAATACCAGCCGCTCGACCGACCGGTACCCCTGGGACCAGACCAGCACGCCGACCACGAGGGCCGCCAGGAGAGCGCCCACGCGGAGGGGGATATGGAACAGCAGCTCCAGCGCGATCGCCGCCCCCAGCACCTCGGCCACCGCGGTGGCCACACACGCCCCCATCGCGGTGACGCCGTACAGCATGGCGGGCGCGGGCCGCACGTGCTCGCGCACCGCCTCGGCCAGGCACTTGCCCGTGACGATCCCGAGGTGGGCCGAGATGTGCTGCCACAGCATCAGGGTGAGCGTGCTCAGCGTGATGACCCAGAGCAGGTCGTAGCCGAAGGCCGACCCCGCGGCCACGTTCGTCGCCCAGTTGCCAGGGTCAATGAACCCGATGGTGACGAAGAACCCCGGGCCCAGATAGCTGATCGCCTGCCGAACGCGGTGGGCCGCGTTCCCGCGGCCTCTGTCGTGCGCCTCTGTCATGTTCCTCGTTGGTCCCCGCCCCAGGCCGCAATCATACCTGCCAGCATCTCAGCATACCGAAAGCGACGCTCTCGGTTTGTGCGCTTGCTGAACCAAGTTCGCCCCGCGGAGGCGCGGGCCTGGGGGTGCGGCCGTGGCAGGTCAGGTCACAGCCGCGTCGAACTACAAGGCTGTGCCCCTAGGAGGGCGCGCCCATGCGCGTGACCGATCTCGATACTCCGTCTCTGCTGGTGGACCTGCCGCGCCTGACGGCCAATCTGAAGCGGATGGCCCGCTCCGCCCGCGCCGCGGGCCTGCAGCTCCGCCCCCACACCAAGACCCACAAGACTCCCCAGATCGCCAAGTTGCAGCTCGCACACGGCGCCGCGGGAATCACCGTGGCCAAGCTGGGGGAGGCGGAGGTGATGGCCGACGCGGGGATCGCGGACATCTTCATCGCCAACGAGATCGTCGGGCCGCAGAAGATCGCCCGCCTGCTGGAACTGTCGCGCCGGGCGGAGGTCAGCATAGGGGTGGACAGCCTCGAGGTGGCGACGCCCCTCTCCCAGGCCTTCGTCGCGGAGGGGAGGCGGTTGCCGGTCCTGATCGAGGTGGACCTCGGTCTGGGGCGGTGCGGCCTGAAGCCGGACGCCGCGGCCCTGCTGGCCAAGCAGATGAACCCGCTGGGCGGTTTGGAACTCGTGGGGGTCTTCGGCTATGCGGGGCAGGTCTATGCCGCGCGGAATGAGGAAGAGGTCGCCGGGCTCGCCGCCCACGAAGCGCGAAGCCTGGGGAAGGTGGGGGACAGCCTTCGGACGCTGACTCAGGCCGAGCTTCGAGTGAGCGGCGGCTCGACCCCGACCGCGCGGCATTACCACGCGGAATGCGGCCTGACCGAGATCCGCCCGGGTACGTACGTCTTCAACGATCGCATGCAGTTGACGCGCTGGTCGGCCCAGCCCAAGGACTGCGCGCTCACCGTGCTGGCGACGGTGATTAGCACCCCCGAGCCGGGCCGGGCGGTCCTGGACGCCGGGAGCAAGGCCCTGGGCACGGACCAGGGGGCCGGGCTGGTGGGATACGGCGTGCTGAAGGAGGACCTTAACGCGGTGGTGGTGCGGGTGAACGAGGAGCACGGTGTCCTCGACCTCACCCAGGCCTCGCTCCAACTGCGCGTAGGAGACAAGGTCGAGGTGATCCCGAACCACTGCTGCGTCACCGTCAACCTCCACGACGAACTCGTCGTCGTGCGTGACGGCGACGTGGTCGAAACCTGGCCCATCGCCGCCAGAGGCCGACTGAAGTAGCGGATTCACACCGCCAATCCCCTCCCCTCCCGATTCCCGATTCCCTATCCCCGATTCCCCAGCCGTTCCCTCACCTCCCGCAGTTGCGCCATGATGGGCAGCTTATTCGGGCACTTCGGCTCGCATAGCCCGCACTCAATGCACGCCTCCGCACGCTTCCCCGGCTCCATGTCCGCGTAGCGCGTTCGCGCCCATTCCAGGAGCCCGTAGACCCGCGCGGTATTGTACGTCCCGAAGTTCTTCGGGATATCAATCCCATTCGGGCAGGGCATGCAATACCCGCAGGCGGTGCAGAAGCGCTCGCCCACCGCCGCGAACTCGTCCAGTATCCGCTCCAGGCGGGCGCGGTCGTCGTCGCTCATCCCGGCGAACGCATTCGCCGTCGCGACGTTCTCCTCCACCATCGCCAGCGTGTTCATCCCCGAGGCCGCGCAGCTCACATCGGGATTCGCCCACACGAACTGCAACGCCGCCGCGGCCGTGGTGGTGGCCCCACCGGGAATCAATTCCTGCAACTGCGGCGCGGGGCTGGACAGCATTCCGCCCGCCACCGGGCACATCGCGATCACGCCCACGCCCAACTCGCCCGCCCGCTTGATCGTCGGCGCGTACTCCCGGCTGAGCAGGTTGTAGGGGATGGTGAGGCTGTCGAAGATCCCCGTCTCGACGCACTTCGTGAAGTTCTCCGGCATATCGTGCCCGGTGAACCCGATATGCCCGATGATCCCCTCGGTGCGCGCCTTGTCCAGGGCCTCCAGCGCCCCGCCGCGCTTGGTGAGAAACGGCATCGTCGCCCACCCGAACCAGCCCACCTGAAAGAACTCGAGGTAGTCCACCCCGAGAATCCCCATCTGCCGCTCGATCTCCTCGCGGTAACTATCCGCGGTGGTATCCGCCTCCACCTCCGCCTTGCCAGAGACGATCAGCCCCCGGCTGCGGCCCTTCAGCCCGCCCGCCACCAGATGCTGACACCGCCCGCGGATATAGCCGCGGGTCGTCTCAAAGTAGTTCACCCCGGCCGCGATGGCCGCGTCCACCACCTGCGCCGCCGTCTCCGGGTCCTCCGCCGAAAAGCGCATACACCCCAGTCCCAACGCCGAAACCTGCAAGCCCGTCTTTCCGAGAGCACGATACTGCACAGAACGCTCCTTCCTCACGACGACTCAGGTGGTTGGTTCGGCGCGGACTCGGGTGCGACCTGCTGAAAAAGCCACACAGGGGGTGTCTACGCGGAGATAGGAGGAGTCTCTCGGAGGGAGACGGAGAAGGCGAAGAGGCGAAGAGTCGAGGAGTCGAGGAGTCGAAGAGGCGGAGGGAAGGGGCGAGGAAGTCAGGGCTAGGGGTTAGGGTCTCGGGGTGGGGGGCGCTGCTCTCCGGTGCGTTATCTGAGAAGGGGAAGTGTCTACGAGTTGGGGGACGGAGTCTCTGAACTGGGGGCGAATGGCGGAGACTTAGTGGATTCTCAGTCTCCGAATTGGAGACTCTCGGGGAGGAAAGGGAGGGCCAGGGCCGCGAGGGGCGGTGGGCCGAGGAGGGGGTCGAGTAGGTCATCTGACTTTCTCCTTTCCCGAGGTCTGGTCTGATCCGGCTCTTCAATACGTTTTCAATTCTATTGTAGCAGATAAATTGGATTTGTCAAGAGGGGGAGGGAGGTTTTTTGGGTGGGAAGGGGAAACGAAGGGGAGAGTGGAGGGATGTCACGAGGGGGTGGAGTGGGACCACTTTGGAAAAGTGACTGCGTTTGGTCGCCTATCAGGAAATCCGTAGTCTTTCCACCGTCCGTGCCTCCCATAACCCTCTTGACAGGCCACCTCACCTATGGTAAATACACTGTAGTTAGCCAGTGATGTCGGCCTCGGGTAGAGCAGTTCGCCAGACCGGAAGAGCAGTAGGCATACTGCCGCGGGAGACTCCTGCGGCACCGGCGCTTACAGCGGTGCCAGGCAGGGCGAGGGATTTCAGATTGCCAGAGCGGAAACGGCCGGCGCTAACGCTTGGCGAGTTGCTCACAACCATTTCGATCATAGGCGTGCTCTCCGCACTGCTTGTCCCTTCCTCCGCGCGCGCTCGCGCCCAGGCCGGACAGGCCGTCTGCCTCGCGAATGTCAAGTCGGTAGCGCTCGCGGTTCGTATGTATCTTGCCGACTGGGACGCGCATTTCCCACCTCGCGAATCAGGCGCCGAGGCCGTTGCCTATTTCAACCGCTTTCCAGGGCGAGGCCGCACCCTGCCCTGGGAGAGCGTGCCGCGTGACGGATCGGCCTATTGCCATCGCTCCACGCAGGCGAACCCGTATCTGCGCTGGCCTGTTCTGTTGGACCAGTACCTGATCTCTCGCGATGTATGGCGGTGTCCTAACGCACGGCTCGAAGGCGGCGCCTGCTTTATCAACGGAGCTGGGGCAGGATGGCTCACACACCTGCGCACGCACGAAAGCGAATGGGGCAAGACCAGCGCCCTCTGCCCCATGGTGAGCTGGCCCTCGGGATGGGGCGGAGAGGTCACGGATTCCTTGACGCAGAAGCGGAAGGCTTTTCCACGCACGGCAAAGGGGCGCGAGGCCTCGAAAGGCGTCTTTCTGCAATCCATCGGTGTCAATACCAGCGCCAACGACTTGCCCAGCGCCCTGTCAGTGGCGCAGCCCGAGTGGTACGTGATTTGCGCCGACGGGGGCGCGACCATAGATGATTTCGGCACAGGGACGCTTGCCTATCCAGACCTATGCGCGCTGGAGTGTGCCGGTCCGGGGGCTTGGACAGCGGATTGGGAGAACTGCCCATGGAGTCAGGAATGTGGCGCCACGGTGGCAATGAGGGCTGATGTCGAGCTTCGCAGATCGCGGGCGCGGCACTTCGGCGGCGTGAACATCGGTTTCCTGGATGGTCATGCCAAGTGGTTCGACTCTGAAGACGTGATCGCGCAATCCCCGAGCGCGGGCAACCCCAAGCGGGGGAGATTGCGGGGTTACACGCCCTGGGGCCCCACCAAAGACTCTCCGAGGACCGGACAAGGGGTTCTTCCGCTTTACTGAGAGCCTACACTCGCACCGTTAGGTTCACAGGCAAGCTGAGGGCGGCTAAAGCGAGCAGAATAGCTGGCGGTGAATATGACGATTCGACAAGCTAGACGCGCATGGCTTCTGGGCGGTATCGCGTTGGCGCTGGCGATAGACCACGGCGCTGCCACTGCCGTGCCAGTGACGGCCGACAATCCTGCCGACAGATACTGGTTTCTCAGAGTCGCAACAGAGCGCGAAAAGGGCGTAATGGACCCGGTCGTCCATCAGGTCTCTGACGCCTACGGGAAAGGGGAGTTCGCGCGGTGTCGGGGATTGGCGGAGGGATTGCTGGAGACGACGAAGGACGAGAGAATCCGCGCGGAGGCAATGGCGTACGTGGTGGAGGCGTGGATGGCCGAAGGGGATCTCGCGAAGGCGGCACAGGCCGCGGCACAAGGCGACGACGTCGGACTTGCAGCGCGGGTGGCTTCTCGACGGGAGGCATATGTGGCGGCCCTCGCACAGCTTGGTCGTTCTCAGGCGGGCGAGAGTCCGGCCGCGGTAGCTCTCCGCGTGGCGCGTGTGAATCGTCAAACGGGCATGGTGAAGCCTGCGCAAGCCGCTTACTGGAAGGTGATCACCGAGTACCCTGACAGCCCGGAGGCAGTGCGGGCAGTCAGGGAACTCATCAATATGCACCAAGTGTATGGAACGCAGGAGAGCGTGGCCGAGGTGTGCGGAACAGTGGTTGGGCTTGCGCCTGACGGTAGGGCGGCGGGGGCAGCGTGCGAGGCTGTGAGCGGGGCCTGGGCCACGTGGAGTGGGGCCGGCCCGGAGCCAGCGCTTGCGGTCCTACGGATGATCGCCAGCGACTATCCAGACACCCAGGCTTCAGACACCGCCAGGTACCTCATTGGCAAGCTCTGTGCGGCGGAAGGGCAATACGAGGCGGCCGAGGGCGCCTGGGCGGCGCTGGTCACCGAGAGGCCCGGGGCGACGAGGGCGAACGACGCGCGGGTAGGGCTTGCGGATGCACGTTACACGTTGGGCATAAAGGCATTCACTGACAAGAGCTATGAGAAAGCGGCCGACTGGCTTGGAAAACTAGTGCTGGACATTGGTATGCTGGGCCCAAGGAGCTTCGCGGCCCAAATGGAGACCGCCAAGGCTGGGGCGCTCCGGTCCGATCAGCGATACGTTGTTTTCAGCTATGGAGAAGCATGTGAGAAGCTGGGGCGGTGGGCAGAGGCGGCCGGGGCCTATGAGCGGCTCGCGATCGCGGGGAACCCCGCGGAGGAGGTTGCCCTCTCAAGGCTGGTGCGTTGCTGTGTCAGCCTAGGCGACCAGGAACGAGCTCGTCGCGCCTATGACGAACTGGCGAGACGGTTCCCGGATGGGCCGCACACGCAAGCCGCACAGAAGTTATTGTAGGATCTGGTGGCCACGATGACCGGCCCTAGACCAAGACGATGGCTGGAGATCTGTAAGATGTGGCTACGCGATGGCCGCGCAGGCACCTCCTATGGAACAGAATAACTGAAGATGGAGGAAGCGATGTACGGGCGAGGCGGAGGGTTGTGGATTGTGCTGTTGTCGGCAGTCGCCGTGGGTATCATCGCGGGCAGTGGCGCCGCGGCCGCGGTGCTCACCGCCGAGGAGATGGGCGCGGTGAAGGGTGGGTGTAGTAGTAGTAGTACGTGGTGTAAAAACGTCGACTGTGCCGCGGGATGGGACTCGGGTTGCTGGGAGTTACACGGCAACTGCTCTCCGGGCGTTCCCTATATGGCCTGTGATAATTCAATAGTACATCCGGAGACGCGATCGAGTTGCGTTAGCTCGACAAATACCGGTGCCCCATGCACACCACAGGTCTATCGATCATGTGGACCGATATACGAGTGTGTATGTACGTACTTCGGACCGCTCTACGAGTGCGAGAGTAGGCTAACTGGCGTGCACGCTGGGTTGTATTATCCAGGGTGTCCGTAACAGAAACTGCTACTCTTGTGAGCCACTTAGGTGAAAGAGAAGGGAGAAGGATCATGTGGCAAAAACGTATCGCAACGCTAGTAGTCCTATCGGTTTGCCTCTTGACAGGCGGAGTCTGGTTCGTTGCTCATGAACGC
>CAZUGW010000065.1:10686-12126 GCA_964620055.1 uncultured bacterium | reverse complement strand
ACCATCTGCTTCGAGGACCGTCGCGATCCGCGCTTCGACGGCGAGCAGTACGAGCGGTTCCTCTCCCACGAACTGCTGCTCAAGGGCTGGACCCTCCAGGGCAAGATGATCTGGGACGTGAAGCGGGCCGTGGAGTACCTCTGCACCCGGCCGGAGGTGGACAAGACCCGCCTCGGTATGATCGGGCACTCCATGGGCGCGGCGGAGACGTGGTTCTCCCTGCCCCTGGAGCCGAAGCTCAAGGTCGGCGTGGCAAGCTGCGCCACCACCACCTTCGCCTCCATCCTGGCGGCGGGGGCGATCCACAACTACGGTCTCTACGTGCCCGGGCTGCTGCAGTGGGGAGACACGCCGGACATCGTCTCCATGATCGCACCCCGGCCCTTCTTCATGCTCACCGGCGAGCAGGACTGGCGCTTTCCCGTCTCAGGGGCGAAAGAGGTGTACACCAGGGCGAAGATGATGTACCAACGCCTCGGCGCGGGGGAGGCGATAGACCTCTACATCTCCCCCGGCCCGCACGAGTTCAGCGACGAGATGCGGTCGCGGGCCTATAACTGGATTGATCGGTGGTTGTAGGCGTATCCCGTGAGCGCGCCTCAGGTCTCGATTATCCTCTGTGTGGGAGGGAAGCGGCGCATGATAGGAAATCGCGCGATGCTCGAGGAGATCGCGGCTTTGGTGGAATCCGCCTGCCGCCAAGGCACCAACCCCTTCGGCTACGGTAGTTGGTCGCACCACACGGTGCACGTGGTCGAGTACGCGCAACTGCTGGCGCGGCGACTGGGCGCGGACGAGGAGATCGTCACCCTCGCCGCGCTGCTGCACGACTACGCCGCGATCCGCGACGAGAGCCTGCGCGCCCAACACCACCTTCACGGCGCGCGGCTCGCGGAGGAGACACTACAAGCGTATGGTTATCCTGAGGAGCGGATCGCGCAGGTCACCCACTGCATCCTCTCGCATCGCGCCAGCGTGTCGGTGCCGCGAGACACGTTGGAGGCGGAGGTGGTCGCTTCTGCTGACGCCATGGCCCACTTCACGAGTGTCGCCTCCCTCCTTCACTTCGCCTTCGCAAAGCGCAGCCTGAGCGTGGAGGAAGGCTCCGCCTGGGTCCTCGCCAAACTCGCGCGAAGCTGGGAGAAGCTGAGGCCCGAGGCCCAGGAGTTGGTTCGAGAGAAGTACGAGGCCATCAAGACGGCGCTGGGTTAGAGGCAGTTACGCTGACGGCTGTGCGCGGCGTCTTGCTCGGACATCCCGGTCACCTCCGTGAGTACGGTCGTGCCCGCCTCGGCGGGTCCAACCATATAGACGAGGCAGAGCGCCGGATAGTTCCGTGGAGTTGCGCTACCCGAAGTAGTCGCGCCGCAGATAGAGGACGACGAGGGCTAAGAGGAAGATCGCTCCCCAGACCAGCCCCGTGACAGGTGCGGCCGCGAT
>CAZUGW010000065.1:0-10676 GCA_964620055.1 uncultured bacterium | reverse complement strand
TCATGGCCAGCCAGAACCCCCAATCCTGGAAGGTGTAGACGCCCCAGAAAACCGCCGCAGGGAGGACGGCCCCCGTGATGCTGCCGGCCGACAGCGCCCACACGGCGTTTAGCGCCAGCAGCCCCAGCACCACCGCGAAGAGCGGGTCCTGTTTGGCAATGAATCTCACATAGCCCCAGCTCCCCGGCGCGTCCTGCCCTGGGGCACGCTCCACCGGGCCGGTCTCGTGGAGCCGCTCGCGCTCCTCCTGGGCCGACCACCGCGGGGCAGGCGGGGGAGGGGGAGGCGGCGGAGGAGCGGGCGTCCCGCCAAGGGGAGTCAGCGTATCTCTTCGCACGGCCAGGCCGCAGTGGGGACACGTCTCCGCCCGGGCCGGCAGCGACTGCCGACAGCGCGCACATTCCGGCGGCGGATTGGCTTGGTTGGGCATGGAGGTTCCCTCTCCCCGTAGTTTCGGGAGGGGCGAGGGGTCTCCTGCCATCCAAAGCGCGGACCGGGACCCGCCCCCCCTGCCAGGCCACCGCCCCCCCACCTTGTTTGCGGCGCTAACTAGTATCACTGACTATGTTCAGCATCTCCTTTCACACAGCCTTTGTAATCATGGCTTGACAAGGAATTGCGGCGGAACAAGAGGCCCTCGATTTGGGGCTAGGGGAATGCTCTGCCATCCATCATTATGTGGCTGGTCGGGGGTCGAGCTGAGGCTACCGCGTGGTGACCCGGGGATATTTCGCAGGGTGGGAGGCCTCATGCAACGGAACGAGAAACGCACGTGCATCGCCGGATTCGTCGTTCTCTTGGGCGTAGCGCTGCTGGCGCTCGCCCCGGCCGCGGCGCAGGCGGCCACGATCTTTGCGGATGACTTCGAGCAGGGACTGACGGGGTGGGTGATGTCGGGATCGCCGGACTGGTACTCCGGCGCGCCCTCCGACGGGGAGCGGTCCGTCCAGCTCCGCAAGCACGAGAGCCTGCAGCGTCGCGTCTCGACGCGGGGTTACGACAACATTGTCGTACGCTTCTCCCTCGCGGGCCTGGGATTCAACCGGCCCCTCGACGAGCTCGACGTGACCTGGTACGACAGTGGCGTGTGGCGCTTGCTCAGGCGCATTGACCAGGGCGACCCCATGCTCGACGGAGAACTGCACGCCCTTGCGTTCCGGCTGCCGCCCTCGGCCGCGGGGAAGGACACCTTTACCCTTCGCTTTAGCCTGGCCGACAGAGGCAACGGACATACCCGGGCCTACGTGGATGACGTGGAGATCCTCGGCTATGCCGCCAACTACACGCTCAACCTGTCCCAGGTCGGGGAAGGAACCGTACGCGTGGACGGGGTCGAACAGACCCTCCCGTGGTCCCAGACTTACCCCTACGGGACGGTGGTCTCGCTCCAGGCCAGGGCCGGGGCGGACTATCGGTTCGGGGCCTGGACCGGCGATCTTTCCGGCTCCGACGCCTCCACGTCGGTAGTCATGGAGGGCGACAAGACCATCGTCGCCAACTTCATCCAGAACCAGTACGTTCTCAACCTGATCGGTAACGGCACGGTGCTGGTGGACGGCGTCGCGCACGCGCTCCCCTGGTCGGGCATCTATGACCCGGGGACGAGAGTCACCTTGGAGGCCGTGAACGACACTAGCGGGACTTTCGCCAATTGGTACGGCGATCTTTCCGGGTCTGCCAATCCGGTGACCATTACTGTCCACAAGGATACCAACATCGGGGCCGCGTTCTCGGTGAATCGCTACACGCTCGTGATCATGGGTACGGGTGGCGGCAACGTGGTGGTGGATGGAGTTGCGTACGCCCTCCCCTGGTCGGGCACGTATGACTACGGCGCGCTGGTGGCCGTGGAAGCTTACGCCGACGACGGCTACGGCTTCGACGGTTGGACCGGCGATCTCAATGAGACCACCAATCCCGTGTACATTACGATGGACGGCGATAAGAGCCTCACCGCTCACTTCGTACAGGGCCTGTATGTCCTCGACCTGGAGAGCGACGGGGGACAGGTGAAAGTGGACGGCGTGGCCCACGACCTCCCCTGGTCTGGCAACTACCTGTACGGCACGAGCGTCACGCTGGAGGCCGTCTCTGACATCAACCGGACGTTCAGCAACTGGTACGGCGATCTCTCCGGCGTGGACAACCCGGTGACGATCACGATCGGCGGGGATACCGGCATCGGAGTCACGTTCACGGTGAACCGCTATACGCTCACCGTCGCGGGCGACGGATACGGCACGGTGGCGGTGGACGGCGTCCTTCAGACTCTCCCCTGGTCCGGCACGTATGACTACGGCACGTCTGTGGAGTTAGACGCCTACCCGGACGAGGGCTATCGGTTCCGCGGTTGGAGCGGGGATCTCTCCGGCTCCGATCCCTCCGCGGTGGTCACCGTGGAGGGGGACAAGAGCGTCGCCGCGAGCTTCGCGCCGGACGTGTACGCGCTGAATCTGACTGGCAACGGCACGGTGTCGGTGGACGGCGTGCCACAGGCTCTCCCCTGGTCGGGCGTCTACCCCTACGGCGCCGACGTTTCACTGGAGGCCGTCTCCGATGCCGGCCTGACGTTCACCGGTTGGAGCGGCGCGCTCTCTGGCTCCACGAACCCGGCGACGATCACTCACCATCACGGGCGATGCTGACGTTGGGGCGGCGTTCACTGTGAATCAGTACACCCTTACCCTCACGGGTGACGGCCACGGCGGCGTGGCGGTGGACGGCGTCGCGCAGACGCTCCCTTGGTCGGGTGCGTACGAGTACGGAGCGACCGTAACCGTGGAGGCCCTGGCTGACGCCGGCTACGGTTTCACCGGTTGGAGCGGCGCGCTCTCTGGCTCCACGAACCCGGCGACGATCACTATCACCGGGGACACTGACAGTGGGGCCGCGTTCGCGGTGAACCGGTACACGCTCACGCTCACCGGCGATGGGCACGGCAGCGTGATCGTGGACGGCGTCGCGCAGGCCCTCCCGTGGTCGGGCACGTTCGACTCCGGCGCGGTCGTGGAGGTGGAGGCCCAGGCCGACGCCGACTATGGCTTCCTGAACTGGACCGGCGATCTGCTCGAGACCGCCAACCCTATCTCCGTCACCATGGACGGAGACAAGAGCCTCGCCGCGCACTTCCTCCGCAGCCGGTATACGCTGCACCTGGCGGGCAGCGGCGGACAGGTGATGGTGGACGGAGTGGCGGTAGCTCTGCCCGTGCAACTGACCCGCGACCAAGGCGACGAGGTCACCCTCGATGCCGCGGCGGATAGCTGCACCCTGTTCCTCGGGTGGTCGGGCGATGCGTCCGGCCGGGACAACCCGCTGGTCGTGGTCATGGATGCCGACAAGACCATCACGGCCAACTTCGTCTCTATGGTGTTCTTCAGCGATGTCGGATGCGACTACTGGGCCGTGCGCGAGATCGCGGTCTGCCACCTGGCCGACATCGTCCAGGGCTACGGGGACGGCACCTACCGGCCTAACCTGGTCGTGACGCGCGACCAAATGGCCGTGTACATCTCGCGCGCGCTGGCCGGAGGGGACGCGAACGTTCCCACGGCCCCCGCCACGGCCAGCTTCCCCGACGTTCCCACCAACCAGTGGGCCTTCAAGTATATCGAGTACGCGAAAGCCCAGGGGATCGTGCAGGGATACTGGGACGGTTATCACCCTGAGCGGTCCGTAGACCGGGCGCAGATGGCCGTCTACGTCTCTCGTGCCATCTGCTCGCCGACGGGGGAGGCGGGCCTGGCCGGCTACACCCCGCCGGCGACGCCCACGTTTCCCGATGTGCCGACAGATTTCTGGGCCTACAAGCACATCGAGTACGCCCACGCGCGCAGTGTGGTGTACGGATACTGGGACGGCTATCGTCCCGACACACTGGTCACGCGAGACCAGATGGCCGTCTACGTGGCCAGAGCTTTCGATCTGCTCAGGTAGACGCGCAGCCGGGTTTCGGCACACTGCGAATCGTCAACCGGGGAGTCCCGCCAGGGACTCCCCGGCGCGTTCCGCCAGGAACCGCCTGGCCTGCCCCCGAAGTATGTCCGTGAATCCAGCGAGGGAGCAGACTTGGCATGAGGCAGGGAACCAGCCCGAGTTCCGCGGAGGTGATCGCCCATCTGCGGCGCGTTCAGGAGCGACACCCCGAGTGGGTGAAAGTGCGAACGGTCGCGAAGACGGAGGAAGGCCGGCCCATTCAGGCCGTGACGATCACCGAGCCCCGCGCGCCGGATCGGGACAAGCAGCACGTTCTCATCACCGGCGGGCATCATGGGAATGAGGACAGCGGGAGGCTGATCGCGCTGGCGCTGGTTGACTGGCTCGTGTCGGACACGGCGGAAGAGACGCGGCGCAAGCAGAAGCTCGTAATCATGCCGAACCTGAGCCCGGACGCGGCGGAGCGCGACATCTATTTCATGGAGGGCGGCGTCAACCCGCTGCTCGATCACGGAGTCGAGGGTCCGCGGACCCCGCAGGGCAGAGCGTTGGAAGCCGTGGCCGCGGCCCTGGAGCCCGAGGTCTACGTAGACCTCCACTCCCGCGGCTATGCGGGGTGCGGCTACGATATGGTCCTGTGGGCCGACGCGCGCCCCTACCTGGAGGACGACAATCTGCTGCACGCCCTCGCCGTCGAGATGGGCGCGGCCGGTGAACGGGGAGGCGTCCCGCACCTGCTCCACCCCCTGAGCTGGCCGGGATTTCTGCGCGAAGGCCCCGACACCACCAGCGCCTGCGCCTACGCCTATCGCGCCTTCAAGTCGCTCTCGTTTCTCACCGAGACCGCGGAGCACAACGACTACGCCCTACCCGCGGGTGTGCGCGCCCGCAACGGCCTGGCGCGGCTGAAGGCGCTCTTGGCGTGGGGCAATCGTCGCCACCCCAAGCTCCCCTACCCCGGCTATCCGTGCTACCAGGTGGGCGGGATGTTCGCGCTGGGCCTGGTCGCGGTGGGGACCACGGCCGCGGCCCGCCGCAAGAGCCGACTCTCGATCTGGCCGCGGCGCGGGGGCTTCGCACAATACCACGCGGTCGGGCCGGAGCAGCCCGACCGGAAGGTGCTACGCGTCGAGTACCAGGGGGAACCGCTGGTTCACGGGATCAGCTTCCAGATGGCGGTGCGGGGCAAGCGGGAGGTGGCGCGCGCGACCGTCAACGGGAGGCGGCTGCGACCGTCGGAGACGAACGGGTACTTCTCGTGGCGGCACGCGAACATGACCTTTTTCGTTGTCGCCGTGCCAAAGCTTCGGCCTGGAAACTACGACGTCGAAGTCCTACTGCGGTAGTCGCGCAGGGGAACCCGGAGGAGGAATCGCGATGAGCAGAGTCACCCACTTCCTGGACGCGCGCGTCTTGCCGTGGCCGGTGAAGTTCCTCACCAATCGGTTCATCATCCTGGCTACCATCGCGCTGCTGATTCCGCTGATTGTCTTTTCCGGGAAGACGGTGTTCGTCTTGGCGGTCAACAGCTACCTCAACACCATGGGCGTGGCCGTCAGCTCCATCGTGCTGCTCTACGCCACCCTGGCCGAACTGCGTGACAAGAAAGTGGCGGCGATGCAGGAGCAGCGCGCGCAAGAGGACCACACCCACGTGGTGGAGATGCACCAGTTGGTGTTGGACAACATGCGCTATCAGCATGAGGAGATTCAGGACCTGAAGCAGATCCTGGCCCAGATGCAGGGGCTGGCGGTGGAGCGCACAGAGTTCCAGGAAGGACGGGAAAGGGATCTCCGGCTGCTCCATCCCCGCGGCGAGGCGCGGTTCGCCAAGAATCACGTGACGCGGGAATTGAAGCGCGGGATAGACGGCGCGGTGGCGGCGTCGGAGAAGGACTGGGATCAGCAAGAGGACGTCTGACCTGCGCCATGCTCTGTCGGTCAGGAAACGAGCCTACCGATGTGCCGAGAGGCCGACGTGAACCTCCGGATCGCGGTTGCGGGCGGGCGGCGTCGGGGGTACAAGATACGTGTCAGACCTAACCCCCTCACGGCGAGTGTAAAAATGCTAACGCGGATCGTGATTGCGGAGGACAATTGGCTTACGCCCACGGTGTTGCGGGCCGAACTGGAGGCGCAGGGCTATGAAGTGGCGGGCGTCGCCAGGACAGGTACGGAAGCGCTGGAACTGTGTCGGCGCGAATTCCCTGATGTGGTGTTGATGGACATCCGGATGCCGGAGATAGACGGGATCGAGGTAACGCGCCTGCTGATGGACGAGTGCCCCACGTGCGTGGTGATGGTCACTGGCGATTCGAGCCTGAGCCGCGCGTCGGAGGAGGCGGGGGCGATGGGCTACCTGGTCAAACCATTCCTCCCCGACGAGATCGGCGCGGTTGTGGAGATGGCCCGGGAGCGATTTGCGCGCTTCGAGCAAGTGCGCGCCGAAGTCGCTGACGCGCACGAGGCCCTGCAAGCCTGGAGCGCGGTGCGAAGGGCGATCAAGGAAATCGGCGACCGCGACCGGGTGCGCGACGAGGAGGCCTTCACGCGCCTGCGGCAGACAGCCTCGGAGCAGGCCGTGACGCTCCGGCAGGCGGCAGAGACGCTGGTTGCGGACGAGGCGAAGCCGCGGCCCTGACCGCGGGAACGCAAAGGATGGCGCGGTCGCTTTCCGTTCCAGGGAGGCGGCCGCGTTGCTGCATCGGGACGTCGCGCGGGATAAACAGGCCGGGGGTTGTGCGACGGAAGGGCGACGGCGGGATCGCGGGATTGGAGACGATCACCTCGCCCCAGGGGCAGCTCTTCCAGAGCGCGCCGGGCAGTGGCAGGTGATCCGAGAGTTGTGATGGAGTGGGCCGATAAGCCGAGTTCTGTCCCGCGGCGCGAGCCGCGAGGGGCGTTCATCTATCTGGGGCGGCAGTTGCCTGACGCCTCGTGCGGCCAACCCGGGACTGATACGGCGCCGGGCCGACGCCGGCCCTCTCCGCCTTGCGGCGGGAGGGACTCGCCCCCTATTTGGCCTTGCTCCGGGCGGGGTTTAGCCAGCCGGCCTGTCACCAGACCGCTGGTGCGCTCTTACCGCACCTTTTCACCCTTACCCCGTTCCGCCGTGAGGCGGAGCGGGGCGGTTCGGTTTCTGTGCCACTTTCCGTCGGGTCGCCCCGCCTCGCCGTTAGCGAGCGCCCTGCCCTGTGGAGCTCGGACTTTCCTCGATCCGCCAAAGGCGAACCGCGAACGCCTGGCCCACTCCTCTTAGAGTATAGCACGATTGCCCCCTCCCGGCAGGGGACTCCCCGCCTCCCTGCGAATCAATGCTCTTGATATCACCCAGGGGGAGCGCCCGTGAAGACAACCCAGGTCACCCGTCTCAAGCAACTCGCGCACCAGCTCGCGCCCAAGCTGTCGCAGTGGCGCCGCCACATTCACATGCACCCCGAGCCGAGTATGCAGGAGCACGACACCGCGGCCTACGTCGTGGCCCAGCTCCAGGCGTTGGGGGTGGAGGATATCCAGACCGGCGTGGGCGAGACCGGCGTGGTGGCGCTGATCCGTGGCCAGGGCAAGAAGACAGTAGCCCTGCGCGCCGACATGGACGCGCTGGAGTTGACCGAGAAGAACGAGGTCCCGTATCGCTCCAAGCGCCCCGGCCTGATGCACGCCTGCGGCCACGACGGGCACGTCGCGGGACTGCTCGGTGTCGCCGCCCTCCTCCAGCAACTGCGCGACCAGCTTCCGGGCAACGTCAAGCTGATCTTCCAGCCCGGCGAGGAGGGCGCGGGCGGAGCCGCGAAAATGATCGCCGACGGGGTGCTAAAGCGGCCCAAAGTCTCGGCCATCGCGGCCTTGCACGTGGACACGGAGACCCCGGCCGGCACGATCGCTGTTTCCCGCGGCATTCTCTGCGCGCAGGTGGACGATGTCTTCCTATCCATCCTCGGCAAGTCCGCCCACGCCGCGCGGCCGGACGAAGGGGTGGACGCCATCGCCGTCACCAGCCAGGCCCTGATCGCGATTCAGCAGTTCATCGCGCGCCACACTAACGCGGTGGATCGCAAGTTGCTGACCATCGGCGTGATCCAGGGCGGCACGCGGCGCAATATCGTCGCGGACGAGGTGCAACTCATCGGCACTATCCGTACCCTCGAGCCCGAGGGGAGAGCCAAGATTCTGCGCTTCCTTACCCAGGACCTCCGCAAGCTCGTCGGCGCGATGGGAGCGAGGGTGAAGCTGCGGATCGAGGAGAGCTACCCGCCGGTCATCAACGAGGACCGCGTGGTGGATATCTGCGAGGCCGCGGGAGCGGAGATCGTGGGCAAGGGCAAAGTGCTGCGGCGCGCGCAGCCGGCCCTGGGGGGCGAGGACTTCGCCTATTTCGGGCAGGCGGGGATTCCCTCGGCGATGTTCGAGTTGGGCATTCGCGACGAGAAGAAGGGCTTCACCTCCCCCGCGCACAGCACCACGTTCGACTTCGACGACCGCCGCGTCCTGCCCACTGGGACGGCGATGCTGTGCGACGTCGCGTGGCGGATGCTGGAGACGTTCTGATGCGCACGCGCCTCTCCTGGGATCAGCTTTTCATGAATATCGCGCAGACGCTTGGCCAGCGCACCTCCTGCCTGCACCATCAGATCGGCTGCGTGTTCGTGGACGACCTCCACCGCATCGTCACGGTGGGATATAACGGCTCGCCGCGAGGGGATGTGAACTGCCTGGAGGTAGGGTGCGCGAAGCTGGAGGTGAACCCGGAGACGGGCCGGGCGCTGCCGCGGCGCGCACAGCGAGATCAACGCCATCATCAACTGCGTCCACCCAGAGCGATTACGCGGTTCCACGCTCTACGTCACCCACTCGCCCTGCCACGCGTGTATGAAAGCGTTGGTGCAGGCCGGCGTGAAGACCATCCTCTATCAGGACGAGTACCTCCGCCTCGCGCCCTCGGGCGAGAGAGAGCGGGAGGACGAGGCCTGGGAGTTGGCCCACCGGATGGGCGTGGGGGTATACCAGTACGATTCGGAGACGGACACGCGGGTCCGGGTCTCGCCGTGATTGCGGGGGACCGCTGTAGGCCGCGGCAGTATTCCCAGGGGAATAATAGACAATCACGCGCCGCTCTCGCCGCCAAGCCACGCGGCCATCCGCCCGTCGAGGACCTGGTCGCGACGGGAAGCCGAAGCATGATGCAGATCGGGGGCTGATCCGGTGTTCATCTTGGCGAAGCCGACCGGCGGGAGGGCGTCTACGCGGAGACGGGGAGCGTCTCTCAGCGAGAGACGCGAAAGGTGAAAGGAGAGAGGTGATAGGCGAGGCGGGGAGGTGAAAGGAGAGAGGTGATAGGCGAGGCGGGGAGGTGAGAGGAGCGAGGTGAGGAGGTGGGGAGGGGGGCGATACGTTTATTTGTATGAGAGTGGAGGGAGAGGGGGTCTAGGGGAGAGAGACGGAAGGGGCTGAGAGAGGGGGAAGGGGCGGGGAGGTCCAGAGAGTTGGTCTCCAATCGGGAGACTCCAGGGGCGGGAAATAGGGCCACAGGCCACAATAGGTGGGTGGGGGTGGCGAGTGAGATCAGGTTGGCCATGCGACTCTCCATTTCAGGTGTGAGGTTTGGCGCTTCTGGGCGGATACGCGCCTTCATTGGTATTATATCACGTAAAACGTATTTGTCAAGAGGGGGAAGTAGGGAATCGGGGATCGGGAATGGGGAATAGGGGGGAGAGAGGGCCAGGGGCCAGATCAGGATGGTTAGGGGTAGGGCCCGCGGGGACCTGGGCCGTGCGTGGCTGGAGGGGGCTCAGGGTTAGGTTTCATACACCTTCAGCACCTCGTCGCCATAGTGGTTGATGACTTTGACGGCGATTTTGCCGGTGGTAGGCGCGGCGAAGGGGCGGCTGGTGGTGGAGTAGAGGGTGGCCCAGGCGGCTTCGTCTATCTCGGCTTTGAGGGAGCGCTTGAGTTTCTCGTAAGGTTCGTCCGCTCCGGTGAAGTAGGCGTGGCGGACGAAGAAGCTCTCGCCGTCGTAGTTTGTGTCAATGAACCAGCAGGCGATCTGGTCGGTGGTGTGGCTTCGAATCTCGCCGGTGGTCGGGTCGTAGACGTCCAGGCCGCGGATCTCGACCTGCAGGTTGCCGTCATTCACGCGGCGCAATTCCACGTCCGGCTCGCCGAAGACCATGAAGAGGTTGCCCGCGCCGGTGCGCTTGAGGAACTTCTCGCCGAGCGACAGGTCGGCGTTCATGCGGACCAGGAGTACAGGGAGCTTGCCATATAGCCGCACGTCGTCGGCGATGGCGAACTCGTCGGTCTTCTTGAGCCGGTCGGGGCTGAACTCCTTGGCGCTCTCGCCGGCGTGCGGGTCGAAGGCGAAGCCGCACACGAGGAGCAGGTCGAAGCCGCGCCCCTCCAAGGCCTCCTTGGCGGCATCCTTGATGAGGTCGGGGCCGACGGTCCCGTGCTCCGGGCCGAGGCAGACGGCGACGCGCTTCGTGGTCCCGGCTTCCGTGTATTCGCCGTGCGCCTGGAGCCACTGCCCCGGGTATGGCTCGAGGCGGTCGAACTTGAGGCGCTCCTGGCGGACGGTGTTCTGTACCCCGGCCTTGCGGAGGTTCTCGAGGATCATGGTGGCGAACTGGCCAGGGCCGGTATCGTGAAGGGCCGCCGAGACGGCGGCGCTCCCAGGGGCGCTCTCAGGGGCGTCGGCGGAGAGGACGCGGTCGTAGTTCTTGGCGAAGACGCTGTGATTGAAGC
>CAZUGW010000064.1:0-12203 GCA_964620055.1 uncultured bacterium | reverse complement strand
GCTTCTGCCTCGACGGCCTCAATCGGCGTCCATCGCGGCGGCCCACCGATCCTCAGGGCGGGCAGGGAAAGCAGCGCCAAGAGCAACAGGAATGTGACCAGTAACACGCGCACGACGTAGCTGAAACGCGACGGCCGCCAGCGCGAAACGTAGTCAGCCACGGGCAGCGCGGTCGTCCGGCCGAGCAGCGCGAGCGCCACCCACAGCAGGCCCAGGAGCCAGGTCGCGCGGCGGAAGGGCGGCATCTCGTTCCACAGGAGTTGTTTCTCCACCGCGTAGAACTCACCCAGGTGCACGGCCCGCGGCAGCTTTATCCCGAGCCGCCCGCCTCTTCCCTGCAGGTAGGCGAGGCCCGAGGACTCGCCGGGCCGTTCGGCGCGCCCGGCGTAGTCCACCCAGATGTGGTTGAACGAGGCGCGAATCTCGAACGGAATCTTGCGCCCGGAGAGCAGGCTGGCGAGGAGAATGGTCTTCGCCTCGCAGTCGCCGCGCATCGCCTCGGCCGCTTCCCGCGCGGTGGGAACGTACCACGGGACGCGGTAGAGCCGCCAGTCCGACGCGGGCATCAGCAGGCCGTCCACGAAGGTCTCGATATCAGCCGCCCGCTCCGGCGCGGCCCAGTCCATGCGCGCGGCGAGGCCCGGGTCAAGGGGAAGGCGGTGATACCGCGCCAGGTTCCGGAAGAAGACGGCGGGGTTCGGATAGCAGACGAGCAGCGTCCAGGCCAGCGATCCGAGCAGGAAGGCCGTCAGCGCGCGCCCCCAGCGGCGCCGCGGCGCGGAGGTCGCGCTCATGCCGCGCGCCCCGGCTGGGCCTGGCGCTTCAGCTCCCTGAGCCGCGCCAGCATGTTCTCCACGTGCGTACCCATCCAGTAGACCCGGCCGCACTCCGCGCAGGCCGCGTACCTCTCCTGCGTCAGGTAGATGAAGGGGGGAACGCACTCCCACACGTCGTCGCGGGAGGCGGTGACGAGCGGGCCGTTGCACACGGTGCACCGCGTCAGGGGCTGGGCCAGGTAGAGGTCCAGCGGGGTCTCCTCCACTACCTGCCGCAATTGCTCCTCGACATGATCGCTCTGGAGGAACAGGGTCCGGGCTCCGTAGACGTAGCGCAGCCCGGTATCGCGCGTCAGCAGGATGCGCCCGGTGTCCCGCGCCTGGCTCGCCACCCACGCGTCCTCGGCGAACGGGTCATAGACCACGTCGAAGCCGAAGGCGCGTAGCCACTTGGCAAGCCGCCCCACCATGCAATCCGCGACGAACCGCGGCGCCATCGCCCTCACACTCCCACTAGGTGATTCGACGCGGCGCGAGCGGCATCCTACCGCCGCCGCCGGGCAGGCCAGACAAAAGCCGCCTCGTCTGTCGTCCCACCCTGTCAAGGAGGCGAGTCGGGGCCGAAGCCCGCCGAGGCGGCAACGTAGATTGTAGCGGAATGAATGCATAGGTTAGGGTGATGCCGCGCCAATATGTCAGGAGAATCTGACATACATCTCGTAGCGCGTCTGTTCTGACAGCAAAAGTGAGCGGAGGGTCAGCAAATGGGGACAAGGTCTGGTGGCACCGGCTGGATTCGGACCAGCGACATGGCGGTTATGAACCGCCCGCTCTACCACTGAGCTACGGTGCCGCGCGGGGATATTATAGGAGAAAGCGGGGGGAGGTGCAAGTCGCGCGCGACGCCGCTATGGCAGGCACTCGAAGCCCTGTTCGCGGAAGTGCTCGTCGAGGGTGAAGGCACGCTCGGTCCCCAAGCGCCGCATCACGTCGAAGGAGATGCAGTCCACGAGACTCAGCCTTCGCCGGCCCAAGGCCAGCAGTGTCCTCACCGCGCTCTCGTGCTCGCCAGGTTCGACCCAGTGGAACTCCAACGCGGGGACAACCGCCGTGAAGAGGCTTCTCACTGCCCCCATCCCGAAGCGATTCTGGAGCAGAGCCGCGGATTCGGTGATCACGTAGTTCGTCGTCACCAGGCGGTCGCTGGCCGCGGTCATGGCGTCCCATGCCCTGCTCGCTGCCGCGAAGTCAGAACTGTCCGCATTAAGGAGTTCGACAAGCGCGGAGGTGTCTACAAAGACTTCCAATGCTTCGCCTCCTCTTCAAGCGCCTCCGCCAGGTAGTGATCGTGACGTCTGCCCAAATCCGGCACGCCGGAGTGGTATTTGCCGAATACGGACATGGCTCGCTCCATCAACTCACGCCGCGTCGGCTTCTGCCCGCTCTCCAACACCCCTCTAACACCCCTCCGCACCAACTCGGACACTGACACCCCCTCCTCCGCCGCCATGCGCCGCAACGCCTCCAAATCCGCTTTCTCCAGTTGTACCTGCGTCTTGACCATGCTCATGCCTCACCTCCCGCATGATGGCATCCTCTGCCATCATTATTCATTATACCATTTTGCGTCCCTCCCGCGCCCTATCCAGTCGGTCGAAGTCGGCGAATGTCCTCTTGATGTACTCCGCCGCCCGCGCCGCGGCGGTGGACAGCATTCGCTCTCCCGTCTCCGCCGATCCCTGGCTCGGCGCGCCCCATAGCCCCGTCGGGCTGACGCCGGCCATGCCGGTGTAGTCCAGGAACTCTCGCCCCTCCGTTGGGGCGAAGTCCGGCGCGACGCGGTCCAGCTTCACCAGTTCGGGGTGGAGAGCGAGTATCAGAGAGGTCTCGTGCCCCCCGGCGTGCAGCTCGGCGAATTGCCCCTGCTCGACCGTGCCCGAGTCTGGGCTGGTGGTGATGACCTTTATGCCGGTGCGGTCCAGGTTGAGCTCGCGAATCGTGGGCTTGATGATCCAGTTGCCCCCGTGGGCCACCACCAGGGCCATCTTGGTGATCCCGTGGAAGTGTATCGCACCCACGAGATCCTCAATAATCGCCGCCAGCGTCGCGGGCTTCACCCAGACTGTCCCCGCGAAGTCGCAGTGCTCGCGGGAACAGCTAAAGGGCAGGGCCGGGAGCAGATAGCAATCGTCAATCAGTTCGGCCACGCGCCGGCCCATGGCTTGCGCAACCAAGAAGTCCGTCCCGACGGGGAGGTGGAAGCTGTGCTGCTCGATGGAGCCGACCGGCAGGATGGCGATCTCCGGCTTGGCGTCGGCGATCTCCCGAAACGTGTTCTCCCAGGTAACCATGAATAGCCCTCCGTGGCGGAATGCGCCGGCCGAGCGTACAGCCGACTGAGAGGAAAGTTCAAAGCCGGCGGGCCAGTGTCCTGCACAGTGATTTCAGATGCGCAAAGGAGTTTGGCGGGGGCGCGGCATAAGAACAGAATGGCATGGAACTCAGGGTCGAGACAGAGGAAGAGCAGGAAGAGCGACTCCGGCCGCCGGAACTGCCGGCGGACGTGATCGTCTGGCTGGGTCGGAACTACCCGGACGAGCGCATCGTCTTCACCCAGTTCGCGGACCTGCACGGCCCCGGGCACTTCGGGGACGTGTGGATCGTGGCGACGGATCGCGCGCTCCTTTCCGTGCGTATTGACAATGAGACGATTCGGCTATCGGCCTACACCCCGCTTGCCGACGTGGAGCAGCTCGAGCTCCGTGAGTTCGTGGGCAACGGGCGGCTGGACGCGGTGACGGCAACGGGCCGGGACACGCTCGCCCGATTCACCCGCTCCCTGGTGCGGGAGATCGAAGCGAGCGCGGGAGAGTTGGTCAAGCTCGCCACCCAGGCGCGCGAGAAGCTCGGCCTGCCCGCGGTGGAACTGACCGGGGACGTGGGCCAGCAGACGGCCGCCCGCTGTGCTATCTGCGGCCGGGTGGTGGGCCGCGAGGGCGTGTGCGTCAAGTGCCTCAATCAGAAGCAGCTCGCATGGCGGATGATGGAGTTCGTCCGGCCCTACCGTTGGCAGTCTATCGCGGGCCTGGCGCTGGCAGGTGTGGCGACCTGGCTGGACCTAAAGCCGGTGCTGATCACCCGCGATATCATCAACAATGTGATGGTTGCCAGGCAGTGGCAGATGCTGTCTCACTACGTCCTGTTCCTGGCACTCGTCTTCATCGCTAGGTCCATCCTCACATACGCTCGCTCTTACCTGCTGGCCTGGCTTGGGCAGCGAGTCGTGGCCGATGTCCGCTCCATGACCTACCGACATCTGCACCAGCTTGCCGTCGGCTTCTACGAACGCCGACAGACCGGCCAGCTCATGTCCCGAATGACCCACGACACGGGCCACATCCAGGACTTCGTCGGCGAGTACCTGCAAGAGATCGTGGTCCAGAGCTTCACTGTCGTCATCGTCCTGTACTATCTGGTGGGAATGCAGCCTACCCTCGCGCTGCTGACGCTTGCCCCGGTCCCGCTGTTGGTGCTCACCACCACGGTCATTCGGCAGAAGGTGCGCCGGTACTACCGCTCCGCGCGCCGGCGCATGGGGAGCATCAACGCCGTGCTGGCCGATGCCATCCCGGGAATCCGGGTGGTCAAGGCCTTTGCCCAGGAGGAGCGCGAGATCGAGCGGTTCGACGTCCGCAACGAGGGCTACACCCAGGTCAGCGTCAGCGCCGCCCGTCTCCGGGCCGGTTTCATGGCGACCGTCGGCCTCATCACCGCGCTCGGTTCGCTGCTGATCTGGGGGTTCGGCGGCCGGATGGTGGAGTACAGGCTGTTGGACCTGGGTGGCATCGTCGCGTTCACCGGCCTGATCTGGCGGCTCTACGGCCCGATCGGTCAGATCAGCAGCATGTACGAGCGTTTCCAGTTCGCCATCACGGCCGGCGAGCGCGTCTTCGAGGTGCTGGATACGGAGCCGGAGGTGGATCGCGAACAGGAGACGCGCTCGGCGAAGGGCATGCGGGGGCAGGTGGTTTTCGACAACGTCTTTTTCAGCTACGAGGACGGTTCGCCCGTGCTTAACGGCATCAACCTGGAGGTGCAGCCGGGGGAGATGATCGGATTGGTCGGCAAGACCGGCGTGGGCAAGACCACCATCATCAACCTGTTGTGCCGCTTCTATGACCCCGACAAGGGGCGCATCCTCGTGGACGGCTACGACCTGCGCGAGTACGACCTGCGCTCCTGGCGCAGCCAGATCGGGATGGTGCTGCAAGAGCCGTTCCTCTTCCACGGCAGCATCGCGGAGAACATCTCCTACGGGCGCGCGAGCGCCACCGAGCAGGAGATCATCCAGGCCGCGAAAGCCGCCAACGCGCACGACTTCATCCTCTCGTTCCCGGATGCTTACGATTCCCAGGTGGGCGAGCGCGGCGTCCGGCTCTCCGGCGGCGAGCGCCAGCGCATCTCCATCGCCCGCGCCATTCTCCATAACCCCAGCCTGCTCATCTTCGACGAGGCCACCTCCTCCGTGGACACCGAGACCGAGGTGCAGATTCAGGAAGCGATCGAGCGGCTCGTCGCGAACCGCACCACTTTTGCCATCGCGCACCGGCTCTCCACTCTCCGCCACGCCAACCGGATCGTGGTGCTGGTCGAGGGAGGGATCGAGGAGGTCGGAACGCACGATGAACTGCTCGCCCGCGACGGCACCTACGCCCGCTTGGTCACCGCGCAGTCCAAGCTGGGCGCGGTCAATCCTCCGCCCGAGGAGCACGACCGCGAGCCCGAGAACGGCGGGGATTCCGGGGAGGGCGGCGGCGATGACTGAGTTCCTCGACGGCCGCGCCAAGTCCCAGACCGGGGTGATCGAGTTCGACCCGACCCTCATGCGCGCCTGGCTGGATGACAAGGGGACGCTAACGGTACGCCTGCCGGATGGCAGCGTGCATTCCAATGCCAAGGTCTCCCTCGCCTTCCCCATCTCCAGGCCCAAGCAGTTCATCTACCTGCTTGACCAGGAGGGCAAGGAGTTGGGCCTCATTCCCGACCCGCGGCGGATGGATCGCGAGAGCCGCGACCTGCTGCTTGCTCAGGCCGACCAGGCCTACTTCATGCCACGCATCATGCAGATCCTGCGTGTCGAGGAGAATATGGGCATCGCCCACTGGGAGGTCGAGACCGACCGCGGGTGGAGCGCCTTCGACGTCGTCTCCCGCAGCGAGTCCCACTGGTACGTCGGCCGCAACAAGATCGTGGTGCGGGACGCGGACGGCAACCGCTATCTGATCGAGGACACGACGGCACTGGACGCGAGGAGTCGGAGGGCGTTGGATCTGTTTCTGTGATCCCATCCTGTTCGCGTCGCTGGGTTTCGTCTCCCGCCCGCCCGGAAGGACTGCCGAGGTCGCCGCGGAACTGGCGAGAGGGTTTGTCACGTCGAGTCGAGGGAGAAAAACATGAGCCACCCACCCGTATGGCCGATTCCGCAGGAGATTACGCTTCGCGAGGACGCGTTGCGCGTGAGCGAGGCCGTGATCACGCTGCCGGGCCGAGCGACCAAGACGGAGGTCGCGCTGGCGCAGTTGTTGGCCGACATGGTCATGGACGACTACAACGTGGTCCTGCCCATCGTCCGGGGCAAGGCGCCCAAGGGTAAGCAGCCGATCCGCCTCGGCGTGGCCGGACAGGGAGGACTTGAGGCCCCCGCGAATCTGCCGGGAGCGGAGGGGTATCTGCTGAGTGTCACCGCGAAAGGCGTCTCGGCCGTGGGCCGGGATCAGCGCGGCGCGCAGTATGCCGTCGCCACCCTCCTGCAACTCTGTGAAAAGCAAGGCAATGACGTGCTGATTCGCGGCGCGGAGGTGCGCGACTGGCCCCACAAGCCGGTGCGCATGGTGCATCTCTACCTCCCCGGCTCCGATCACCTCGCCTATGCGCGACGCTATCTGCGCGACTTCCTGATTCGCTACAAGTACAACGGCGTGTTCCTCGAGATCGGCGGCGGCGTGCGCCTCCCGGATCGCCCGGAGATCCCCGTCGCGTGGCGGCGCTTCGTGGAGGAGCTGAACGCCATCGGCGACACCATCCCGATTCATGGGGAGCACTGCCCGCTCGGACCGGGAGGTCGGTTCTCCGCCTCCGTTCACACCCACCTCGCGGACGGCCGATGGATCGAGCCGGACGAGCTGACGCGGCTGTGCGACTGGGCGCGGGAGTTGCAGCTCGACGTCGTCCCGGAGGTGCAGTCGCTCTCGCACTGTTACTACCTCGCGCTGGCCTATCCCGAGCTCGCGGAGTTGAAAGAGGCCGACTTCCCCGACTCCTATTGTCCCTGCAACCCCAAGTCCTACGAGGCCCTGTTCTCCGTGCTGTCCTCGGTCATCGGCCTCACCAAGTGTCAGAGCATTCATATCGGGCACGACGAGTGGCGCACCGGCGCGCTCTGCCCGCAGTGCCGCACGCACGACGCCGGCGATCTCTACGGGCAGGACGTGGTGAAGCTCGCGAGCTGGCTGCGGGAGCGCGGCCAGGGTGTGTGGATGTGGGCCGATCACCTGGTCCCCAAGCACAACGCAGTGGGGCGGAGCAGCCGGTCCGGCCTGGTCTGGTACGATCACCCCGACACGCAGCGGGCGGCCGCGATTATCCAGGCCGGCGCGCCGGAGATCACGCTGCTGAACTGGTCGCACTGGCTCGGCGCGCAGGAGGCGGACAACGTGCTCGCCGGCCTCGGCTTCAAGCAGATCTACGGGAACTTCCACGGGCCGGGGTTCGTGGACTGGCCCGGCCGCAGCACCAACCCGAGCGTGCTCGGCGCGGAGGTCTCCTCCTGGTGCGCCTGGGAGGACTTCGAGTTGGGGATGATCCACTATCCCGACGCGGTGTATTGCGCGAACCAACTCTGGTCCACGCACTGGCCGGAGACCGGCGAGGCGAAGCGGCTCACTGCGCTCCAGATGCCGAAGCTGCGCGACCGGATGCGGCGGAGTTGGGAGAAGCCGCGCCTGTGGAGCGAAGCCGTGGAGCCGAAGCGCAAGCGCGTCATCTCTATCGCCGCGGCCTGCAACGCGCCGCTGAAGGGGGAGGCCTGGGACGTAAGCGGCTTGCGCTCCGGCGAGTACGCGGGAGTGCCGTATGAGATCGTCAACCCCGCGCAGAACGGCGGCCTGGCCGCGGTGGTAGTGGCGCGCCGCCACGAATCCACCGACGAGTACCCGCACGACGCCGCGCCCATCGCCCTCGGCGGCAAGTACGCCAGCCTCATCTTCTGGCAGGCGTCTACCGAGAAAGGCGGCGAGGCCATGCACGCGGGAGATGGGACCAACTACCCCCGCGAGGCGGCCGAATTGCTCGGCTGGTACGAGATCCTCTACGCCGACGGTCTCACCCGCGCCGCGGAGATTCGCTATGCCGAGAACGCGCTCGCGTGGGACAACGGATTCGGGATGCTCTACTCCGCGCGGGAAGTGCCGGCCGGCACGCGGCCCAACGGCGAGCCGCTGGTGATCTGGGGGCTGGAGTGGACCAACCCGCGCCCCGCGGTGGAGATCGTCTCCGTCACGTTGCGCGGCGCGAAGGGCCTCGAGGAAATTCGCCCGAAAGGTGAGGTCTCCAACGCGCGGCCGATGCTGTTCGGCATCACGGGCATCGAGCACCCAAAGTGGGAGGACTACCGGCCGGGGATGGAGGGGAAGCTGCCGGGGGTGGAGGGCTGAGGAGTTAGGGTCTAGGGAACAGCCCTTATCGCAGCGCCTGCCTCCGCACCTCCCGCGACCGCGCGAAGTAGTCGGCGCGCAACTCCAGCCCGAACTCGCGGATGACGTCGTCCACGGTGAAGGCGTCGCTCTCCGAGCCGAGGGCCCAGCACCCCTCGGGGGTGAAGAAGTCCACCGACAGGTGAGGGCCGTACTTGGCGAGCATGGCGTCCATCTTGTCCCAGTTGCCGTCCATGTGGAGCAGCTTGCGGTCCAGGTTGAGGCGGCGGGTAATGAGCGCCTCATACGTGGCCTCGCCCAGCACCTGGCCGGAGAGATCCACGATCCAGCCCAGCCCGTCGCGAATCGCGGAGACGATATACGTGCCGAGGAGATAGGCCCAGATCCGCGTCTGCAAGCCGCCGCGATAGGCCGAGCAGAAGAAGATGATCTCCGCCCCCGCGTCGCCCATGCCCTGCATGATCTCCGGGAAGTTGAGATCGAAGCAGATCACCATCCCGAGCCGCCCCAGGTCCGTCTCGAACACCCGCGGCCCGTCGCCAGGCGTGATCCCGGCCTCCGTCATCTCCCGGTCCACGGGGAACATCTTGTGGTACACGCCGACGATCTCTCCGGTCGGGTCGAGCAGCACGGCGGAGTTGTAGACGCGGTCATCCTCCCGCGTGTAGAGGGGCCAGATCACGTGCATTCCGTGCTTGCGCGCCTGTTGTCCCATGAAGGTGAGGGAGCGGCCGTCGCGCGGTTCCGCCTTCTCGCAGGCCAGGCCGGGGAGGGCGGTGTGGGGGTGGCACTCCGGGAAGGCGATGATCTGCGCGCCCAGGCGCTTGGCGCGCTCCACGAACACGGCGGCGCGGTCGTGAACTGCGTCGTAGTCAGAACCGGGACGCTCTGAGACGGCGGCGACGGTGACATAGCGGGCCATCGGGACCTCCACGGAGAACTCGGGTGAGAAGCAGTTTCGCCTGACGAGAAGCGGCCCCTGCGGGAGACGCGAAAAGGGGACCCGCCGAAGCGGGTCCCCGCAATACATCAACAGTCCCTGGCGCTTACGGCGTCGCCGTGATCTTCATCAGGTCCACGGAGAGCGTCCAAGTCTCGTTGTTGACCTCTCCGTAGCGGATTCGCACCTTCACCTGTCCGGTGGCGGAGCGATAGTTGGCGGGAGAAGTGACCGGGGTGGTATTGGTGATATCCGATCCCGCGGAGGTGAGCCGGATTCGGTTCGCCTGCACCCAGGCGCTGGTGGTGTAGTCCCAGCAGTCCAAGTACCGGTACTGATAGCCGGTGGATCCCACATTGGAGCACTGGACTTCATCCGTCACAGTTAGGCTGGAGAGCGACCCGAGGCCGGTCTCGAAGGTGTAGGAGAGCCACACGCTCTGCTTCGGCGACTTCGCCGAGTTCACCACCAGGTACACGTTGTCCGAGACATGCGTGCTGGTGTGATCACCGCTGGTCACCGTTCCCGAGTCCACGGACAGCGCGGTGCAGGTGTAGTTGCCGCCCGACGCAATGTTGATGTAGTTGGTCTTGGTGTTGGTGTTCGAGCCATACTGGTTGGTGGCGGTCAGGGCGACGGTGTAGGCGCCGGCCGCGTTGTACGTGTGGCTCGGGTTCTGCGTGGTCGCGGTCCCGCCATCGCCGAAGGTCCAGGACCAGGAGGTCGGCGATCCAGTAGAGGCGTCGGTGAAGACTACCACGAGCGGTGGCACGCCGCTGGTCGGGTTGCCGGTGAAGTCCGCGCTGGGCGGCACTCCGCCGGAGCTGGAGGTGATGTAGTTGGTCTTGGTATTGGTGTTGCTGCCATAGGCGTTGGTGGCCGTCAGGGCCACGGTGTACGTGCCGGCCGCGTAAACATGGCTCGGGTTCTGGGCGGTGGAAGTGCTGCTGTCCCCGAAGGTCCAAGACCAGGAGGTCGGATTGCCGGCCGAGGTGTCGGTGAAAGCGACCGTCAGCGGGGCCTGGCCAGAGGTCGGGTTGCCGGTGAAGTTCGTCACCGGCGGGCTGCCGCCGGCCACGTATTCGTTGGCGCCGCGGTCGGGGCCGGACCCGGACGGAACCGGGTTGCCCCAGTAGTCCAGGCCGCCGTTGCCGGAGATGGTCATGCCCGAATCCTTCGCCGGCGACCCGGATTGCAGTTTGTAGCCGTCCACGGTCAGGCGACCCGTGCCGCCGCTGCCGGGGCTCACCAGGAGCGGATCGGAGGTGAGCTTATGGGCGTCGCTCGGCTCGCCGGAGGGATGGTTGCCGTAGAACAGGTTGTAGTCCCACACGTAGTTCGTGCCGGTGAACGTGTAGGAAGCGCCGCTGGCCTCGGTGTTGTAGATGATGTTGTTGTACATGAAGGTATTGACCGGCCCCTGCTTCTTAGGGCCGATGCTTCCACACTTGTTCGAGTCTACGGTCTTGCCGGTGCCGGTCCCCACGAAGATGGTGTTGTTGTAGACGTAGTTGTCGTTGATCTTTCCGGAGAACCGGAGTACCCGCGTGCTGTCCCGCTGGCTGATGTTGTAGCGGACGATGTTGTTGGAGCAGTAGGGAAGCCGGACGTAGGCGAAGTTCTCGGCGGCGCAGTCCGGGGAGGAGACGAACATCACGAAGCCCCCCGCGTTGTTGTGGCTGTAGTTGTACTGCAGCACACTGCCGGAGGTGCAGCCATCCACGTCCCAGGCCATGCCGTCCACGGTGTTCACGGTGCCATAGGCCTCATTGTACTGGATGACGCTGTTCTGATTATCCCAGAACCAGATGGGGACGTTGGCGAGCGTGGTATTGGTGCAGCCGCCGCTGGAGACGTTATACTCGGTAAGCGCGCCGATGCTGAAGTGAGTGCAGATGCCGTCCCCGGCGTAGTTGGTGACGGTGTTGTTGCGGACGACGACGTTAGTGCTCAACGTCACTGTCGGGTTGGTGCAGAAGCTTCCCCAGGAGGAGAAGAACTTGAGGCAGGTGCGGGAGAGGTCGTGGATATTGCAGCCCTGGATCAGGACATCGTTCCACTTGCTCGGCGTGGCCGCGCCCGCGACCTCCATGAGGATGCCGGCATTGCCTTTGCCCTTATCCAGACCGGTGGTCATGGCGCCGTTCACATCATGGATGTTCAGGTTCTGCAGATAGAGGTGATTCAGGGTGCCGGCGTCGGTGTTGACGACGTGGAGGCCCTGATAGATGCCCGCAGTAGCAGCCCAGTTGGTGATCTCCAGGTTATTCAGTTCCCAGTACTGCTGATTGCTCAGCTTCACGGCTTCCTGGAACGCGCCCTGGCCGTTGATGAGGGGCTTGGCGCCCGTGCTGTAGGAGTTGATGACGATGGGGCTACCGGAGCTGCCGGACCCCTTGGGGTAGAGCTGCTGCCCGTTCCACACCGAGCTGCACTTGAGGAGAATCTGGTCTCCCGCGGCAAACGTGACCGTGCTGACCTTGGTCAGAGTCTGCCAGGGTGAGCCGCTGCTCGTGCCGCTGTTGTTGTCGTTGCCCGCGACCGAGTCCACGTAGTACGTGGTGGCGCAGGCCAGAGAGACGAAGGCGCAGCACAGCACAAACACCAACAACGATACGACCAATCTACGTCGGCCCATCTCGCCCATCTAGTTACCCCCTTTTGCCGCATCGCGGCGGGTCTGGGAGGGACCCCGCCGTAGCGGGGTCCCTCGTGACAGTAGTGCGTTCGGTTAGGCGGGCTTGAGCGCGATGCTCAACAGGCCGTCGAACGCCG
>CAZUGW010000063.1:0-12210 GCA_964620055.1 uncultured bacterium | reverse complement strand
GGCCACACCTTGCACACGTACCTCCACCCCGGCACCTCCCCGTCTATCATCGCTAAGGCCTGCATCACCTCCTGCGCGCCTTTCGAGGCCGCGTCTCCGCCCACCGTCAGGATCATCACGTCCTCCGGCCCCAGCCCCAGCGACTGTCGCACCGCCGTGATCTTGGGGTCATCGTCGGACCGCGGAACGAACGCGTCGGTGTCACACCCCACCGGCATCACCTCGATGATGTCCGGGTTGATCCCGTCACGGACATATACCTCCTTCACCCACCGCGACGTCACGAGGATCACCGGCAGCGCGTTCAACACCTCCCGGTAGTTCGCGATGTACCCGTCCGCCACCAGCCACGGCACCGCGGTCATTCCGTACTGCTGCGGGTGCAGCACCAACTGCGGCGTGTGCCCCCAGTAGCCGATCCCCACTACCACGTCCGGCCGGAACCAGCGGTAATACCACTCCTTCTCGGGGTCGGATTCCAGGTTGACCGCCTCCGCCTCCACCCCGATCTCCCGCAGCCCCCGCACGAACAACTCCCCCTGCGTTGACAACCCTCCCGGCACAGGAGGATACTCGCACAACACCAGAACCTTCACCCTTCCACTCCACTCCCCTCACCCCGTCCCCTGCGACCAATCACCTCTCTATTCTCTATTCTCTGCTCTCCGCGCTCCACGCTCTACTCTCCCCTCCGCGCCTCTGTAATCTGTCATCTGTAATCTGTAATCTGTAATTCACTCTCCCTCCCCTCCCTGGCCCCCGGCCCCTGGCCCCTGGCCCCTCTCCCAAAACGCCTCCCTCCGCGGCGTCGTCCTCGCCTCCTTACTCTCCTCCGCGAAGCCGTACAGGTCGCGGAGGATCCGATACTTCTCCTCCCACACCTCCTCCGGCAAGGCCACCTGAATCGGCGCGCCCGCCTCCGCGCGGGACAAGTAAGCGCCTCCGCCATCCTCATACGCGAACAGCCACAGCGCGCGGCTGCGCAGCCTCCCTTGTTCCCACAGCGCCGTCACCGCCCGGCTCGTCTCCTCATGCCTCCGGTGTCGAGTGTACTCGCCGCGGGGTCCATGCGTGATAACAAGATCGTACTCCCTGTCCCCAACCAATCCCATCACCGTCGCCTCCACCTCCCCCTCAGGCAGCGGATTCTGCTCCGGCCCATCCTCCAGATCGGCCCTCCGGCCCACCGCCCCAAAGCGCCGCGCCGCGGCCTCAAACCTCGGCGCGCGGTCGGGATCACTCGCTCGGCATAAGGTCGCGATCACCACTCGCCACTCCGGATGCAGCAAGAGCACCCCACCCGCCCACAACGTCTCATCGTCCGGGTGGGCCACCACTACCGCCACCGTCTGCGGCTCGTCACCAGTCCCCATCATCTCTGCGCTCACCGGAATCCCAGTTTAGCCCCGTCCGCCTCCATCCTCCCCCTCTCTGCGCGCCACCTGAGATCATTTCCGCGACATGGCGCGAATCCCGCACCCGCGCCAACCGCCGCGCTCCCCCCGCTGTCATCCTGGGGAAATAGGGGGAAATAGGGGACGGGGAAATAGGAAAATAAGGGAGAGTTACCTATTTCCATGCACGACACCGCATTTCCATATGATTATCTGGCCATAGCTTAAGCAATGCTTCGTCACAGTGTCCGGCCAGATCGCCTGGCGGGCGCACCAACTTCCTCCCGCCTGCCCTTTGCAGGAATCAACGTCCTGCCCAGCGAACTGGATAGCGCGACCCGCAAGGCATCGCGGCCGCGGAGGGGCTTCGCCATGGCAGAAGCGGCCGAGACTGCGGCCTCGAAGAACAAGCACCAGGCTTATCTCACCTGCTGCCTGTGCATAGATCTCATCGGCTCCACTACCGGGGGGCTGACGCTCACCTCCAGGCAACTCGACCGCCTCAACGCCGCGCTGGTTGAGCAGATCGCGCCGCACCTCGAACAGCTAGGTCTGAAGGACGTCCTGTCCAAGTTCACTGGCGACGGATGGCTGCTTCTCGCGCATGGCCCTGACCGCGACGCGATCGCTTCCTTGTGCTGCCTGGCCACGATTATGGCACATAGGTTCGCCGCGGAGATGGCGGACCGCAGCAGGCTCGCCGCCGACCGGATTCCCAGACTGCGCCTGGCCCTAGGCGCTGGCTTTGACCTGCTGGTGACGTTGCCGAACGGCCAAGCCGACTACGTCGGCGACAGCGCCAGACGCGCGGTCCGCGCTCTGGGCTATCGAGACGAATCCTGTGACCCGGCCGAGATCCTCGTCTGTGATGTCATCCGCCAGGCGGTCATGCGTGATTTCGTCATCTCACAGGACGACGTCACCAAGACCCGCCCAAAGCCCGAGAAGGTCGAGGAGGTCTTCCCCCTGTACGTGCTGGGTGAGTTGCGCCCCGAAGCCGCGGCCGACTTCGATGCCCCGGACTATTACGCCTACACCCTCGCGGCAATCGGCAAAGCTGCGGAAGCCACCCAGGTGCTAGAGCAGGCAGCAGAGGAGACGGCCGCACAGTGTGAGCCCGAGTTGGCCACTGCCCAGGCCGCGACACTTGTGCGCCGCTGGAACCAGGTGATCGCCGGTGCTACGGACTACGCGACTGCAGTGTCCACATTCAACGACATGCGCAGCTCAGGCAGCCTCCCTGACATGGCGAGCTATGCCGCGCTAATCCACAAGACCCCTGATTTCGGCACGGCATGCGCACTGCTGGAGACGATGCAGAAAGCGGGCCTGGAACCTACCGCTGCAATGTACAACGCAGCGATGGCCAGGGCAAAGACCTACGGGCAAGGGTGGTGCTTGCTGGAGCGCATGAGTGATGCAGGCCTAGAGCCTAACGCGGCAACCTACAACGTGCTGATATCCAAGGCCGAATCCTACGAGCAGGCCGAGAGCCTGCTACAGCAGATGCAGGACGAGGAACTGGAGCCTAACGCGGCAACCTACAACACGCTGATATCCAGGGCAGGATCCTTCGCGCAATCAGAGAGATGGCTGCAGCAGATGCAGGATGTGGGACTGGAGCCGAACGCGGCGACCTACAGCATGCTGGTATCCAGGGCCGAGTCCTACCAGCAGGCAGAAAGATGGATGCAGCAGATGCAGGATGCTGGGCTGGAGCCGAACGCGGCGACCTACAACACGCTCCTATCCAGGGCCGAATCCTACGAGCAGGAGGAGCGAGCGTTACAGCGTATGCAAGGTACAGGACTGAAGCCGAACGCGGCGACCTACAATGCACTCATATACAGGGCGGAGTCCTACGAACTGGCAGCAGGATTGCTGCAGCAAATGCAGGATGTGGGGCTGGAGCCGAATGCGGCAACCTACAATGCGCTGATGCACAGCTCTGAATCCCACGAGCAGGCAGCGGGACTGCTGCAGCAGATGCAGCATGCGGGGCTAGAGCCGAACATAGCTACCTACAACATGCTCATATCTAGAGCAGAATCCTGCGAGCAGGCGGAGGGAGTGGTACAGCAGATGCGGAACTCGGGATTGGAGCCGGACGCGGCGACCTACAATGCACTCATGTACAGGGCGGAGTCCTACGAGCTGGCAGTAGGATTGCTGCAGCAGATGCAAGAGGCAGGCCTGAATCCCACCGTTGCCACTTACAGTGTATTGATCGGGAAAGCGCGTACCAACGACCAGGCTAACCACTGGCTGGAGCTGATGCTCGCGCAGGGCCTGCGGCCTAGCCGACTTACGCATGAAACCTTGCTCGTGGCTCGCCTTTCCTGTAGACCCGCTGCCGAGGTTCTGCAGTGGTACTGGTCGTGGGATTCCCACCCGCCTTCAGCCGTGTCACATGCCATAACGTTCTGCCTTCGCCGTTCTCGTGTAACTGACGCACTGACGCTCTCCCTCTACTACCCCTACCTTGCGCCCGCACACAAGACAATGCGCGAGCACCCCGAGGAAGCACTGGCGGCCTTCCGCGCCGTTCCAAGCGACGACCCCGCCTACGGCAGCGCCCAGTACGCACTCGGGGAGTGTTTGCGGTTGTTAGGCCGGCCTGAGGATGCCAGGCCACACTACGAAAAGGCGCTGGACCTGGCCGAGACTGACGGCCGCCGTGAGGCCGTTGAAAAGCGGATCCGCGAACTCGAAGCCGAGTAGAGCCAGAATAGCCCCTCGCCGACTCCCGCCCCTTCGCCCCGCGATTCTTGGCCCAATTCCCCATTCCCCCCCTCCTCGCCCCAACCAACAGCCCTCCCGCCAAGTTCCGATTCCTTCGGCACGGCAGTGCCGAAGCCCTACCGACCATCTCCTTCCACTTCTGCACTCCCTAGCCGAGGTGACCCCACTGTCTGGACCTTTCCCCATCGCACCCGAGCGGCACCCCCCCGTTCCTCTCCCTCGCCTCGACTGCCGGGTGGGACGCACCACCCCTCGCCTCCCTCTCAACTTACCAAGGGTGGGGGCAGTCGAGGCGAGGGAGAGGAACTAGCAAAACACACATTCTGTTCGTTGGGCACGAGCCCCTGGGTCGCCCGTGGGCGACCGGGGTGGCGGCCTGCGGAGCAGGCCTAGCCACTTGTCTCATGCCCCTGAAGAATCTACCGCCAGATTGTAGAGCGGGGGCTCCATATCCCGCCAGCCCCGGGTTTCCACCTTTCCGCTTCTTTGCGCCCTCGTGCCTTTGTGGTGAAACATCCTTTCGGTTCCTTCTTCTATCCGCGCTCATCTGCGTTCCTCCACCTCCCGCCCAGTCGTCGCCTCCCCTTCTCCTTTGTGCCGGAGCCTGCCCTGAGCGAAGCGAAGGGTGCTCTTCGCGCTCTCTGTGTTGAGGCCGCTGCCGTTCCCATCTGTGTCCATCTGCGTTCATCTGTGGTTAACGCCGTTTCTCCCTCCCAAACAAACCGCCCTCCCGCCCAGTCGTCGCCTCTCCTTCTCCTTTGTGCCCCTTTGTGTCTTTGTGTTGAGGCCGTTCCTATCTGTGTCATCTGTGTTCATCTGTGGTTAACGCCGTTTCTCCCTCCCAAACCAACCGCCCTCCCGCCCAGTCGTCGCCTCCCCTTCTCCTTGTGCCGGAGCCTGCCCTGAGCGAAGCGAAGGGTGCTCTTTGTGTTCCTTGTGTTGAGGCCGTTGCCGTTCCCATCTGTGTCATCTGCGTTCATCTGTGGTTAACGCCGTTTCTCTCTCCCAACCAATCGCCCTCCCGCCTCCTCCCAAACTCGCCTCAAACCCCCACTTCTCCCCACCATGAATCACCAGTAACTTACCTGCTTTTCCCCCTTACCCTCTTGACACAGCCCCTCATAATATACGGGGAAGCCGCCCCGCCCCCCACCCCCCCGCCGCTCATTTCCATTTCCTTTTTGTCTTCGTGCCTTTGTGCCTTTGTGTTGAGGCCGTTATCTGATTCATCTGTGTCCATCTGTGGTTAACGCCGTTCCTCTGGGAGGGAACACCATGCCAAGCAAAGGACGTGAATGGTTCGTCGCCGCAAAACGTAGAGCGATGGAGATGTTCGCCGAAGGCGCCACCCCCGCCGAGGTGCGCGCCGAAACCTCCATCGCCCGCAGCACCTCCTTCAAGTGGCAGACTGAGGCGCGCCGCCTCGCTGCCCAACCCGGGCCCCCACAGCCCCTGCCCGACCTGGGCCCGACCCCGCCCTCCGCCCGTCGTGTTGTTGAGGACATGATCCTGGCCGAACTGCCCGACCTCACCCGCGTGCTCCTCGACCAGGCCAAGGGCGGCGAGATCCGCGCCGCCAGCCTCCTCGTGAAGCTGTTGGGCAATGCGTTGGATGACGACGAACAGGGGGACAACTCTGATGAACTTACCGAAGCTGCCATCGCCGAGTTCGAGCGAGACCTCTCCACCGTTTCGCCGCTTCTTGCTTCCGACGTGGTGGGTCTTATTATTCGGGCGAACGAGCGCGCGGCTGCTGGACTTGCTGCAGTGCCTGATCGCGCTCGCCGCTCGCACCTTGGATCGCTCCGACTACCTGAAATACCTGAAGCTGACCCATCCGACCCGGGGCCGGATGGCGTTTGACCTCTATCCCTATCAGCGCGCCTTGCTCGCGTGTGACGCCTCTCAGCGCCTCGTCCTCAAGGCCCGCCAGGTCGGGATTTCCCAGCTCCTCGCCGGCGAGGCGCTGTGCCTCGCCGAGCACCAGGAGGGTGCCACCGTGCTCTTTGTCAGCCGCAATCTGGCCGCCGCCCAGCACCTCCTGCGCCTGGTCTGCCAACTCCTGGAGGCCGGCGTAAACCTGCCCCATCTCGTCCGCAAGAACGAGCCAACGGCTCCGTGATTCGCAGCCTGCCGGCCACCGAGGACACCGGGCGCACCTTTGCCGCCACCGCCGTCTATCTCGACGAGTTCGCCCACATGCCCTGGGCCGACCGCATCTACCAGGCCGTCGTTCCCTGCACCGCGCGCGGCGGGAGGGTGACCGTGGTCTCCACGCCCCATGGCAAGGCCAATGCTTTCTACCGCCTCTGGCAGGAAAGCCTGCTCGGGGTGCGGGAGGCCGCGCGCTTCCGTGTCCATTGGTCCGACTGCCCGGAGTATAATCCCGAGGGACATCACCTCCAGGACCCCGAGGAACGGCGGCGGGTCGGCGAGCGCGGGGAATGGTACCGCCGCAATCGCCGACGCTTCACCGACGAGCAGTGGGCCCAGGAGTACGAGTGCGACTTCACCGGCTCCTCCGCCCTCGTCTACCGTGAGTTCGATCCCAGTCTCCATGTCGGAGACTTCGTCTACAGACCCGACTGGCCCACCTTCGCCGGTCAGGACTTCGGCTACGTGAACCCCTCTGTGGCCCTGATCCTTCAGGTTAGCCCCTCCGAGGAAGTGTTCGTCCTTGCCGAGCGCTACGACACCCACCGCTCTGTCTCCGAACTGGCGAGAGAAGTCTACCAGCCGCTCTACCGGCGCTATGGCCTCCAGGCCTGGTACTGCGACCCCGCCGGCGCCGCCGAGATCGCCGAACTGCGGGCGGTCGGCCTCCCTGCCGCCAGCCGCCGTTCCACCGTGGAGGAGGGCGTGCTCGCCGTGCGCAAGCTCCTCCGTCCACCGGGCGGAGACCCTCCCCGTCTCCACGTAGACCGCTCCTGCCGCCGCCTCATCGCCGAGCTCAGCACCTTCTCCTACCGCGAGGGGGAGGATCACGTGGAGCGCGACCTCAACGACCACGGCCCCGACGCCCTCCGCTACTTCGTCGTCAACCACTGGGCCCACGCCGCCAACGCCGAAGCCGTATCCCTGCCGTGAACTCGTAGCAGCGGCGTGCCGCGCCGCTGCTACCCCACGTACCGCCCCGGCCGGCCCTCGGTCCTGATGCCGTCGCGCATCGTCGCGGCGCCGTTGCAGAAGACGTGCACGATCCCCTTGGGCGGCAGCGTGGGTTCGCCCCACGTGGCCCGGTCAATGATGCGCTCGGCCTCGAAGACGCACACGTCGGCGTAGTAACCCGCGCGGAGGAGGCCGCGGTCTCTGAGCCCAAACGTGGCCGCGGGCCGCCCTGTCATCTTGTGGATGGCCTGCTCCAGCGTGAGCAGGCCGAGCTCGCGCACGTAGCGGCCCAGCACCCGCGGGAACGTGCCATACAGCCGCGGGTGCGGCTTCCCCGGCGAGGGCAGGCCGTCGCTCCCCACCATCTGCAGGGGATGCCGCATCACCGTGCGCACATCCCCCTCGTCCATCCCGTGGAACACCCCGATCGCCCCGGCCCGCGTCGCGATGAGCAGCTCGAACAGGGCCTCTGCCGGCGACCGGCCGGTCTCCGCCGCGAGCTCGGCCAAGTTCTTCCCTTCCGCCGTCTCATAGCCCGGGGCGTAACCCACCTGCGCTCCCTCCCAGCCGCCCCGCGCCACCATGCTGTGCCATCCCGGCACCGGCTCGGCGCCCTCCAGCGCCGCCACGACCCGTGCGCGGAAGCCTGGATCGCGGAGCCGCTCCGGCAGCACCGCCGTCCCCTCGACCAGGGCCCACGGCGGCAGCATGGTGGTGAACACCGTGCTCCCCGCGGTGTACGGATACTGGTCGCAGGTGGCGCGCCGGCCCTGCCGGTTCGCCTCCTCCAGGTGCGCCAGGGCCACCCCGATCCGCCCCCACTGCGCCGGATCCACGACCTTCAGGTGCGACACGTGCACCGCCGCGCTCGCCCGCCGGCCCACTTCGAGCGCCTCCACCACCGACTCCTCGAAGCGCCTCCCCTCATTCCGCGTGTGGAACGTCACCGGCCGGTCGTACTCGGCCGCCGCCTCGGACAGCGCGACGAGCTCCTCTGTCGGCGTGTAGCAGCCCGGTGGGTAGATCAACCCGAAGGACAGCCCGGCCGCACCCTGCGCCATCGCCTCGCGCACCAGCCCGCGCATCTGCTCCAGTTCATCGTCAGTCGCGGCGCGATCCTCCCCGCCCATCACGCTGGTGCGAATCGCCCCGTGCCCCACCAGCGCGGCCACGTTCACGGCCGCGCCCAGCTCAAGAAGCGCCTGCCGATAGTCCGCGAGCGAGGCGAAGGCGCGGGGCGTATCGCCCTGCGCCAGCGACGACATCGCTTCCCGCGCCGCCTCGCTGCGCACGGGGAACGGGCCGAAGCCGCAATTGCCGACCACCTCCGTGGTAACGCCCTGCGCCACCTTCGGCGTCGCAAGGGGGTCGTCCAGTAGATGCCAGTCGGAATGGCTGTGGCAGTCAATGAACCCCGGCGCGACGATCAAGTCGCCGACATCGAGCACACAGTCCGCGTTGGACACTTCGCCGATCTCGATGACGCGATCCTCGCGGATCAGCACGTCAGCCCGAAAGGAATCCGCGCCACTGCCGTCAATCACCAGACCGCCGCGAAGAAGGGTGGTGGGCATGGCCGCTCCTTCGGCACGGCGGCGGCCGCGCCCTGCGGCCTTTGTTCGCGTTTCCTCCCCGTCTCTCATCAACACGCACGCGCGAGCTGTCGGCCCGGTGGTATCCTGCTCTCTGGACAGGCTATGAGCAGAGGAGACGCCAGATGGAACTGAGTGGGAAGAGGATCGCGATGCTGGCCGAGGCGCAGTATGAGGATTTGGAGTTGTGGTATCCGGTGATCCGGATGCGCGAGGCCGGGGCGAGTGTAACCATCGTGGGGACGGGGTCGGCCGATACGTATCGGGGGAAGAATGGGGTGCCAGTGCTCGTGGACGAGGACGCGGATGAGGTGTCGGCCGGGGACTTCGATGCAGTGATCATCCCCGGCGGATACGCGCCCGACCGGCTGCGCCGCTATCAACCCGTGCTCGATCTGGTGCGCAAGACCTTCGAGCAGGGCAAGGTGGTGGCGTTCATCTGCCACGCGGGGTGGGTGCCGGTGTCGGCGGGGATCGTGAAGGGCAAGCGCGTCACCTCCGCCGCTTCCATCAAGGACGATCTGGTGAACGCGGGCGCGCTCTGGGAGGATAACGAAGTGGTGGTGGACGAGAAACTGATCAGCTCGCGGGGTCCGGCCGATCTGCCGGCGTTCTGCCGGGCGATTATTGAGGGGCTGAGATGAGGGGCCAGGGGCCGGGGGCCAGGGGCCAGCAGGCGGGAGGGGCAGGAGCAGGCTCCTGGTCTAGCGAACTGCTCTTTCAGGCAGAGCATGAAACGAGCTTGGGTCCTGCTTCTCGCGGTCATGACACTCGGGTGTGGGGCGCGGCATCGGCCGAGCGCGGCGGAGCGCGCGGCGCGGGCCGCGGTCCTGCGCGGGGACTGGGCGCGCGTGATCGCGGCGGCCAGGGCCTGGGAAGCCGCTGACCCGAAGGACCCGGTTCCCCTGTGGTTGCAGGGTTACGCGGGAGGTGTGACCAGCAACTACCAAGCGGTGAACGAGGGGGCAGCACGCCCTCGCGATCGAAAGAGCGACGCGCGGTTGCTGGCGTGGGCGGAGGGCCTGGTCAGCGGCAACCCCAAGAACACGGCCGCGCTCACGCTGGAGGGCCTGGCGCTGTCTCACGTAGGCAAGCACTCTGAAGCGCGCGCGGTGCTGGACAAGGTAATCCAACGATCTCCCCGAGATGCTCAGGCCTACGAGGCAAGGGGGGAGGCGGGACTTGAGGCCCGCCAGTTCACGCAAGCGATCCGGGACCTCGACTCGGCCATCGCGTTGCGCCTCGACTTCGCTCCGGCCTATTGCGATCGTGCTGACGTCTACTATTACAAGAGGGACTATCAGCGGGCCATCGCCGAGTGCGATGCAGCGATTAGGCTGGCGCCTTCATACTTCGTTCCTTACCTGATCCGGGCAGACGCGCGGCTGGCCCAGGGCGCGGACGCCGGCGCTCTGGAGGACGGCCGGAGGGCGATTACGCTAGCGCCGAAGTGCGCCCGGCTTTATTGCCGCCGCGGGTGCGCCTATCTGGGCCTGGGGGACCGCACACGGGGCCTCGCGGACTACAATCAGGCGGTGGCCCTGGACCCGGACCACGCCCGCGTCTATCGGGGACGCGGACGCGCGTACAGTGAGTCCGGCGACTATGACCGCGCCATCGCCGATTTCAGCAGGGCCATCTCCCTGGGCGATAAGTCCGCCTACGTCTATCTCAGCCGAGGCTATGCCTACCAGCGCAGGGCCGATGGCGCGGCCAAGTCAGCGAAGACAACCCCGTTGGGCGCGATTGGAAGCCTCGGATCCAGTTGGCGCGAGACGCGCCGCGCGCTAGGTGATTACGATAAGGCCATCGCGCTGGACGCGAAGCTTTTCGGCGCGTACTACAATCGGGGCCAGATTCACTATCACCGGCGGGAGTACGCCGACGCGCTCGCCGATCTTGGCAAAGCCATCTCCCTGAAGCCGGGCGAGGTTCGCCCGTATCTGGAGCGGGCGCGGGTGTTCTGCTCGGAAGGCGATCATCACCGCGCGCTCGCAGACTACGACAAGGCTATCTCCCTCGACCCGAAGCGGGCCTCCTCCTACTGCAATCGTGGGATGGAATACTTAGAGAGCCAGGCCTATGATGCAGCCATCGCCGATCTGAATAAGGCGATCAACCTCGATCCGCGGGACAGACGCGCCTACGACAACCGCGGCAGGGCCTACCTGGCGAAGCGCGAGTACGACCGCGCGGCGGCGGATTTTGAGAGGGTCGTCACGTTCACGCCGGACGACGCGGACGCGTACCTGCACCTGGGCGAGGCCTACGAAGGCGCGGGGAAGACGGCCGACGCGAAGGCGGCCTACCGCAAGTGCGTCGCGCGCGGGTCTCTCTTCCCGCGCAAGTCCGTCAGAGAGGCGGAGGATCGGCTCCATCGCCTGGAGCGCGGCGAGCCGTCAACGCACGGGCGATGAGCTGGGCCAGGAGTTGCCTAGCCCAGTATCGAGAATGAGTCGTGTGCTGTGCTGACTGCGGCCCCCGCGCAACACTCCTTTGTGCGGCCCTATTGACAAGGGGAAGTGGGATGTGTAGGGTGTATCCTAGTTTGCCCATAGGAATCTCGCCGGTTACGTCGGCGCCCATGAGAGCAGCGCCCGGAAAGGAACGAGAGACGTGAACTACGCATCTGATGCCACGAAGCTGATCGGGGGGACGCCCTTGGTGCGGCTCAACCGGGTGGTGGGGGACGCCGCGGCGACGGTGCTGGCGAAGTTGGAGATGTACAATCCGGCGAACAGCGTGAAGGACCGGATCGGGGTCTCGATGATCGAGGCGGCGGAGCGGTCCGGGCAGATCGCCGAGGATACGATTCTCCTGGAGCCGACGAGCGGGAACACGGGGATCGCGCTGGCCTGGGTGGCGGCGGCGCGGGGGTACAAGCTGACGCTGGTGATGCCGGAGTCCATGAGCCTGGAGCGGCGGCAGGTGTTGAAGGTGCTGGGCGCGGACCTGGTGCTCACGCCGGCGTCGGAGGGGATGCCGGGGGTGGTGCGGGTGGCCCAGGAGATGGCGCAGGACAAGCGGTATCTGCTCTTGCAGCAGTTCGAGAACGTGGCCAATCCGGCGATTCACCGACTCACCACCGGGCCGGAGATCTGGCGGGACACGGACGGGATGATTGACATTCTCGTCTCCGGCATCGGGACGGGCGGCACATTCCCCGGGCCGGGGATCACGCCCATCACGGATAAGACCAATTTCTTCGAAAACCCGGTCAATCCGTTCCCGTTCACCATCAGCGAACGGGGCGTGGACGCCAATTGCCTGACTCTTACTGCCACCTCGTCTGACCAGGCGGTCGTACCGGATTCCGGTCTGCTGTTCGGCGGCACGTACGAGAACCGGTCGATCATGGTCATTCCAGTGTTCGA
>CAZUGW010000062.1:6749-12325 GCA_964620055.1 uncultured bacterium | reverse complement strand
GGCAAGGCCGGCCTCGTTGCCTAAATCGTTTATGCCGCCGTCGCGGTAGATGCGGCGCGCCTCCAGGACGTTGATGATCTCGCCATCCGGGGCCATGAAATAGGTGTTGTGAGTCGGGTCAACGGTGATCCAGCGGCTGAGCGCGGCAATGTAGACCATCACGACGACATGGTAGTCGCCATCAGCCTCCGCCGGCATGCACGTGATACGGCGCGAGTGATAGCCCAGCGAGAGGTAGGCCTCGTTGAGCACAATCGCCTTCATCCGGCAGTTCACGGCCCTCTTCTCCTGGACACACGTGTCCAGGATGTTCAGCGCGTTCCACGGCTCGGGGACGACGGAGCCGCCATGGTGGCGTATCACGCGATAGGCCCAGTCCAGCACGGCCAGTGCCGCCGGGAGTTCCGCCTTGCCGGCCACGAGCTCGGCCAGGCCGTATCGGCTGCGCAACTCGACGAGCGGGGGCGAGTCGGCCGGCAGGTACCGCCAGGCCGGCAGATCCGAGCCGTGCGACCCCTCGCAGGAGATCTCCGGGTACTCCTGAAGGCGGCGCACGAACTCCGTGGTGCTGAGGTCCATCTGATCTCCTCCGGTTGCGATTGCTTCGGCACGGAAGTGCCGAACGCCTCCCCTCGCCCGTTCTCCCAAGAGGTCCTTCTCCCCACTCCACTGAACTTCCCTATAATGGAGTAGTGCAACCCCGTGGCAGAAGGCAAGCCCCCGGCGCTTCACACGCAGCCCACGATCACTGAGCCGCGCCCGCGTCCCCTGGGCCTCTCCCGCCTCACCTGGAGCCTGAGCGCGCTGTTCCTGTGCTATGGCGCGGTGGTGTTCTCGTTCGGCCCTTGCCTCACCTCGATGGCGGAGACGTTCCGTCTGCCCATCGGCCGGCTCGGGTTGATCTTTACCCTCTACGCGGTCGGCCTTACCCCCTCGGTGCTGCTGAACGGCTATCTCTCGGAGGTGATGGGCCGGCGCCCTATCATCCTCGGGATCGTCGCGCTGGGGGCCGTGGCCTGCGCCCTCTTCGGTCTCATCGCCCTGACCGGGAGCCCCCATGCCTTCTCCTACGCGCTGATCGTGATGGTGCTGCTCGGCTACGCGGGCGGAGGTGTAGAGGCCGTGGTGAACGTGGCGATTGCGGATGAGAACCAGCCGGCCCCGGCCTTTGCCCTGAACATCACGCACGCCTGTTTTGCCGTGGGCGCGGTGTTCTCTCCCCTCGCGGTCAGCGCGCTGCTCCGATTTCATCTCCCCTGGCCCTACGTCTTCTTCGGGAACGCCGTGCTGCTCGCGCTCATGTTCGTGCTGCTGGTTCCTCAGCGCGTGCCGGCGGCGAAGGCCGGGCCGTTCCCACTCTCGGCCGCGTTCGCGGTAGCGAGGACGGGCCTGGTGTGGCTGCTGTGCACGGTGATCGCCTGCTACGTCGGGGCCGAGATGGGAGTATCCGCCTGGGTCAGCCCGCTGATGGAGAAGGTGCTGCATACCCCGCGGGAGGCGGCCGCCCTCTCCGTCTCCCTCTTCTGGGCGCTGATGATCGTCGGGCGTCTCGCGGTAAGCCCCCTCTCCCTCCGGTTCCGTCCCGCGCCGATGCTCTTCGGTCTCGCGCTCGGCAGCGCGCTCTGCTCGCTCGCCGTGGCCAAGGCCGGCAGCGCGGGCACGTGCCTTCTCGCCACCGCCGGCGCCGGTCTGTGCATGTCCGGCATCTTCGCGCTCGTGCTGGCTGACGCCTCCCGACACTACCCACAGCGCCTCGGCGCGGTGTACGGAATCATTACCGCAGGTGTCGGCCTCGGCTCACTCACCATCCCGGCCGCCATGGGCGCCGTGGCCGATGCCTCCGGGCTGCAGACCGCGATGCTCGTGCCCGCAGGTCTGATGGCCGCCGTCACCCTCGCCTACGCCGCGCGCTGGTCGCAGTGAACCGGCTGGCGACCCTGGATAACTCCGACCAGGCTTCCGCGTTCCCGTCCCAATAAGGCTCATCCATACAGCGAGCGCCTTGCCGGCGCGAAGGCGCGGGCGCAGACGTAGTCGGCGACCTGCTCGCCTTGAGCGATACCTTCGGTCTTGTCGAAGCGCCAGTGGATGCCGAGATAGATGCGGCTCTGGGCGTTCTCGTCTTCAGCCTGCGACAGCGACGTGAAACTGCGCGGCAGCAAGGGCCGCACGTTGCCGTCATTGTCCCTGGTCACGCCGTTGAACTCATCTGAGACGAAGGTGAAGGCGATGTCATCGGTCCCGAACACGGCCCGGAGGGTTTCGAAGACCGCGCCTCCGAAGTCGGCGTGCCCTGACGGGTAGGCAGGGAAGGGTGGTGTGAAATCTGGGCCGTTGAGGTTGCTCGCGGGCGCGCCGAGTGGCGTGAAACTCGGATCGCCAACGGTGTCCGGGTTGCCATCGCCCAAGCCGGTCGGGCCTGTCCCTGGATCCGACTCGCGGATGCCGGCGATGGGTCTCCAGAATTGGTAGTAATACTTCGACTCCCAGCAGGCAATGGCCGCATCGGCCATCGCCGTGTTCGCCAGCGCCAACAAGCGCAGCATGTCGGACGCATTCAACCCGCGCGCGGCGCCGAGTTGCACTACGAGTTGGTTGTACAGGCGCGGCGGGGCGCACAAACTGGGCGTCCCATCGTAGGCCCAGTAGATGCCGATCTGCGTCTGTTCCTCCGTGCGTTCCGTCGGCGTCACGACGCCGTCGCCGCCGAGGCGTTTGACTTCATTGTACGCGTGGGTGTAGTCGGCGCTGGTCATGTCAGGCGGCGGCGGAACGCGGAATTGGTCGGAGGATTGCATTACAAACGGTCTGACCTGTCCCCAGTAGGCGCCCAGCGCCAGCGGGAGGAGGCTGATGGGATCCTGTCGCCACCAGCCCGGCTGGTCGCTGCAGATGAAATCAACGTTCACCCTCGGCTCGGGAATCTCCGAGCCGTCATTCGCCCGCAAGGCAAGAATCGCCGCGGCCGCCTGACGGCCGGCCGCGATCCCGCGCACCTTGGCGTGCCTGTCGGCGATTCGCATCTGGTCGAGGTCGTCGGCAAGCAACTCATCCATCGTCGTCGCCTGCGCCGGGAACAGTGCCACGAGCGTGTCGTGCGCCGCTTGGGCGATTGCCGCCTCGACAGACGCATGTCCGTGCACGGGAGCGAGGCCGGTGTAGCTCACATAGCCACCGGCAATCGCGTTGAACGCGTCGAACATCGCGATGTGCACAATCGCCATCGCGCGGCTCGCCCGACAGGGCCCGTACTGCTCGCCCCAAACGCGGTCTTCGCCGGGCGCCGGCGGCGTGTGGTCGAGTCCGCTGGCGTCAACCGCGATTCTGTTCCAATACAGCACGTGCTCGAGCGCGCTCGTGCCGTGCGGGGGGTTGGGGTGCACTTGAGCCGGCCCGGCCGGCGGGTGCTGGAATCGCGGGCCGTACGTGTTGCGAGGCTGAGCCACGTCGGCGCAAGCTGCCGTGAAGACACAACACAGAAGCACCAAACTGAGGAGAAGGACTATTGAGCGCATCATAGCCTCCGTCATTGCAGTTGGTAGATCGGAGGTATGCTACAGAAGGGGGGGGCCATTCCCGTGTGGCCGGAGGAATCGCGCGTGTCTCGATTCCCACAAGCGTGTGTCCCCTCGCGCCGACGATCAGGGGATTAGGTCGGAGGCGTCAGCGGCTTCCGCGAACTTGTGACTCAGCCCCATGACATAGCGTATGAATGCGAGCGTGGCTTCGAAGTCGTCCGGATCGGCCGGCATCCCCACCCAGTTCGCCGGGTTCGACCGCCTCGCCCACGAACGTTCAATCAAGCCTTCCCACTCTCGATGAAGACCGCTGTAGATCATCCACTCCGCGCCGGCCAGTTTCGAACCGGCCTGTCCCCGGTGAAGATCATGCAGCATCCGGCAGTAGTTGAGCACCAGGTAGGCCTGATAGAACCGGTTGTTCATGCGCGCAGGATCTCTCAGGATCTCCTGTCCCCACTCATTCATCTCCCGGTAGATCTCGCGCCGCAAGGCCTGCGGGAGTACCGGCTCGATCAGCGTCTCGGGGGCCGGCCCGGCCAGCGTCAGGCCCTGCGCGCGCACCACGAAACGCACCAGGAGCGTGTTGCAGTGTTCCGACCGAATGAGGGTGCGCGCACCGTTGTCGAGATACCACAGTTCCTCCCCGCGTCGCGGAGCGGTGCGGAGGGTCTCCTTCGGAAAGTAGGAGCCTTCAAGGTGCTTCGCCCAGCGACTGTTGAGGCTGTGGAGGCGCGCGTGCATCTTCTGAAGCGCCTCCACCTGGACCTGGGCCAGCTCGCGTTGCACCACGACCGCGAGATCAACATCGCTATGCAGATCAAAATCCCCCACCGCGAATGATCCCTGGAGATAGGCGCCGACGAAGTCCGCCAGGAGCAGCGCTCGTAGGGAACTCACCAGTTCCTGGAGGACACGATTCAGATCGGGATAGGGCGTCGGTCGCGGGTCTTCGATTTGTCTCAGGGTCATCTCTCGGCCTTCCTGTTAGGAGCGCGTAGGCGCGCGGTGTAGCTGGATAATAGGGATAGCAGGGACAGCCGCCTACATCTATAGGGCGGCGGTAAGAAGGACGGTAACCTGCTTCGACGGCAGACGTAGGAGCATGATGGTGCCTCTGCTCCGACGGTCAGTTCCGGCAACCCGCTACCGTGCCAATGCTCTCACCCATTCCTCGAGGCTGCGCTTCACTTCCTCCCAGGAGACGTCCCACAGCATCGCCAGCGGCGGCTCTGATTCGGCCGTATCGAAATACGTGAGCGCCATCAGCACGTGCGCGATGTCAGCCGTCGCGTACTTCCTCCGGTACAGCGCGAGCAAGTCTGCCAGCGGCCGGTCCTCGCGCGCCATCGCATACACATCAACGAAATCCTTGCGCGACCCGCGCTGCGCCACGGCCGCGAGCTTCATGGGGGCCAGGTCATCAAGCGAGGCGAGTGTCAGAGGCGGATCCTCCCAGCGCTCCGGAGCGGACAGCAGAGGATAGGGGTATTCGAGGAGGCTGACGCGGACGCCGGCAATCACCGCGTGGAGTGTGCCTGTAGCCACCTGCACTTCCTCCACGATCAGTCCGCGCTGGCGGATCTGCTGGGCAAGTGCCAGGGGGTCCGCGAGGGCGGCCGAGCGGAACCAGTCGAAATCCTCAGAGCGGCGGTGGCCCAGGCGAAGCGCCACAGCCGTACCGCCCCCCAGGTAGAACCCCTCGGAGGCGGCGAGTTCGCTCAGAGGGCCGAGCGCCTCTCGCTGAACCTCACTTAACACCTCCAGGTGCAAGCCCATCACGCTACCCTCCCGCCCCAAGGGGTAGCCCGTGCCTGCTTCACCCACTGGTCAACCGTATCCCTCGGCAGGTCCAAGATCAATCCCCAGAACCTCAGCACGCGCGGCTCCAACCCGCCCCCGGCCTTCTGCAGGAACCACTCCCGCAACCCCGCGTCCCCCACCGTCCTCCGCAGCCACTGGATTGCCTCCCAGTTGCCGAGGTCGAGGACTCGCCGGATCACGAAGCTGCGGTGCTTCTCCACGTCTACGGAGGCCGGGTCGCAGTCCCAGAACAGG
>CAZUGW010000062.1:0-6739 GCA_964620055.1 uncultured bacterium | reverse complement strand
ATCTGCTCGGGCAGTGGGACCGTTGGAGCGGTTTGCGATGTCATGTCCAGAGGACCGCCTCTCCCCTCTCGCCACCATCTCGCCGCAAGCGAAGCCTCTCGCCCCCACGGTGACAGGGATATTGTACCCGATCTGGCTTGCTTGGGCAAGACGGAGAGGCGCGGGGGAGGAGGGGCCGGCGGCTCAGTTCGCGCGCTGCCGATAGGCCGCCGCGAACTCCGTCAGGAACAGATCGAACGGGTAGTCATCCGGCGGCGGCGGCATTCCGATGAGCGGGACCAGAGGTGAGGCGATCTGCCGCGCCAGGTCGGTGCGTACCTTCTCGACGAGGTCGCCGCGGCGGGACAGATAGCGCTCCACCACGGTGAACTGCTCCCGCGTCACGGCCCGTAAGTTGAGCAGCGCGGGATCGCCCAGCATCCGATACTCCATCGGAGGTTCGGCCGGCGGGGGTGCCACACTGGCTTTCTTGGCCACGGCCGCATCCACGACCACGATGGTGCCGGCGGCGTAGTCCCCCAGCCGCTTGCTGTCCTTGCTCAGGAATACGGTCAGCGCGCCCACTCCGTAGCCCGCCGGGAGGAAGTCAACGTACCTCAGGATATTGCGGATGAAGGCGGCCCGGAAGTCAATGGGAAACCCGCGGTCGCGCAGCACCCGGATGCCGCAGAGGCGCTTTCCTGGAGTCTGACCGTTCCAGATCGTCTCCCAAAAGATGAAGTACCCCCAGAACAGGGCGAAGAAGCCGATCACGACCACCGGGACGAGCCACCCCTCGATCCGGTCATCGAAATAGATGATGCGGTCCGCCACTTCCGAGAGGCCAACCGTCAGCAGTCCCCAGGCCAGCAGGAAGGCCAGCAGGAGGAGCACGTGCAGCAAGGTGTCCACCAGCGTCGCGGCGAAGCGAGTGCCGATCCCCGCAAGCCGATAGGTGATGGCCACCTGCTCCGGCGTGGTAAACGTCTTGGTGTCGTCCCAGGTCACATCGCTCTCCTGGAGCAATAGTCCATGAACCCCAAGGAGTTGTCAAGGTGAGCGCCTCAGAGCCGACCGAGCCGCGCCGGCGACTTGCGGAACTGGCGAACCGCGCCGGGCGCGCCCGCGGCCTGAAAGGGCTGACCGAGGAGGAGTTGCTGGAGTTCGGCCGGCTCTACCGCTGCGCCGCCGCCGATCTTTCCCACGCTCGCGCCCACGGGGTGAATGCGGCCGAGTTGGAGCAGTTGAATTGGCTGGTAGGCAAGGCCTACGGCCTGCTCTACGTCTCCGAATCCCAGGGCTGGGCGAGCCTCCCACGCTTCTTCACCACCGAGCTGCCCCAGACCCTGCGGCGGCATGGCCGGCTGCTCGCGCTGGCGGCCGCGCTGATGCTGATCCCCGCGCTGCTCGGCGCGCTGCTCACCCTGGTGCGGCCGGACACGTTGGAGTTGATCAGCCCGGAGCTCGCCGCCGCAGTGCAAGCGTTGGCGCAACGGCATGAGGGCGGCGCGGACTTCCTGCCCGCCGACATCCGCCCGCTTGCCTCCTCCCTCATCATGACCAACAACATTCAGGTATCCTTCATGGCCTTCGCGGGCGGCATCCTGATCGGGTTGCTCACCCTGCAAGTGCTCATCTACAACGGCTTCATGCTCGGGGTGATCGGCGCGGGGATCAGCAAGACGCCGGCCGCGATCTACTTCTGGTCCTTCGTCGCCCCCCACGGCGTGATCGAGATCCCCACCATCATCATCTCGGCCGCGGCCGGGCTGCTCCTGGCACAGGCGATCATCGCGCCTGGGGAGTACAGCCGCCTGGACGCGCTGAAGCTCGCGGGGCGGCAGGCCGCGGTGCTGATGTTCGGCGTGGTGACCTTCCTGGTGTTCGCCGGGCTGATCGAGGGGTTCTTCTCACCGGCCGTCATCCCCCCGCCGGTGAAGCTCGCCGCGGCCGCCGTCATCGCCACCGCGTTCTGGAGCTACATTCTCCTCGCCGGACGAGGCAGGGAAGCCGTGGGGGCGGCGCGCGTGGAGAACGAGCGTTTCGGTTGACCCACGCGGGAGCCGGGGCTATAATCCCTAGCTACACATGACGGTTGGCAGCCCCGACAACCTCAGACCGCGCCCCAACGGCCCTGTCTCGCCCCCTGGCGGGGCAGCGTTTGCCAGTTTCACGCTCTTCGCCTCGCTGGCCGCGCTGCTCGCCCTGGTCTACGCGGGAAGCGAGTGGCTCACCGCCTCCGGCGCCTTTGGTTTTCCCACTGACGCGGCCTGGGTGCGGGCCACCTTCGCGCGCAGCATCGCCACCGGTCACGGGCTGGCCTACAATTCCAGCGCGCCGGTGGGCGGAGCGGCCGCGCCGTCGTGGCTGCTCGTGCTGGGCGTGCTGTCCGCGCTCAGCGGGAACTTCGTGCTCACCGCGAAGGTGCTGGGCGTGGCGGCCGTGGTCTTCGCCGCCTTCCTCGCCTGGGCGGTCACGCTGCGGCTGCTGGAGGACTGGCGGTTCGCGTTCCTCGCCGGGCTGCTGGTGGCAGTCAGCCCGGTGCTCTCCTCCCAATCCCTCGGCGGCACGGAAGGCCCCCTCGCGGCGATGCTGGTAATGGCCGTGCTCTACTGGCAGGGCCTGGGCTGGGACGGAAACCGGCGGCAGCGCGTGACCGGGGCCGTCGCCCTGGGGTTGGCGGCCTTGGCGCGCCCCGAGCTGATTCTGCTTCTCCCGCTCGCATTGCTGGACCGCTTCCTGGTCGCGGGGGCGCGCGCCCGGTCCGAAACCGGCCTCCCGGTGGCCCTCGCGCGAAGCTTCGCGGAGGTGCTCGGGGCCGGGCTGATCGCCCTGCCCTACGCGCTCTACAACCTGCACGCCGGCGGACCGCTCTGGCAGCGGCCGGAATTGGCGCTTCGCGCGCCGGCGCCGCTCGCCTGGACGAAGGAAGTGCTCACTTTGCTCTGGAGCAACAACCCCGTTCTGCTGATCGCGGCGGGCCTCGGCCTGGTCGTAGCGGCGCTCGCCGCGGCACGGCGGAAGACCGAGCATCCCACCTTCCTCCCCGCACTCGTTCCGCTGGCGCTGCTCCTCGCGCCGGGGTTCCTGTGGCGTGGGGCGAGCGTCGCCAACGCGCGCCACGCCGCCGCCTACCTCGCGCCGGTGGTCTGCGTCCTCGGTGCAGCCGGGCTGTTCTTGCTCTACCGCGCCGCGAGGGCCGTGCTGCAACCCACACGAAATCTGGCAAGAGGCCTGCTGTTCGCCACAGTTCTCGCCCTTGTCATCGTCGCCCTCTTCGGTCTGATGGTGCAGCAGCAGTCGGCCGCGGTGGAACAGCATGGCGTGCTAGTGAAGCGGATCAACAGCCTGGGGATCTGCGCCGGGAAGTGGGCCTCGCAGCACCTGCCCCCCGACGCCTCCATCGCCAGCCGGGAGGTGGGCGCGATCGGGTTCTTCGGGCATCGGCGCGTGGTAGACCTGGGCGGGACGATCAGTTCGGAGGGGATCAGCTACCTGCGCCGCCCCGGCTCTCCCGACGCCAACCTGCTCGACTATCTCGGCAAGGCCCAGCCCTCCCACCTCGCCATCCGCCCCGGTGACTTTCCCGATCTCGCCCAGCGCGCCGACCTGCTCGCCCCCACGGTGACCTGCGGCGACACCAACCGCGAGACAGGCGGAGTGACGACTCTCGTGCTCTACGAGACGCCGTGGCCACCGCCGTCAATCAGGGAGTTGACGGGCAAACACTAGCGTAGCACGTGCTACAGCTTCCGCGCCAGCACCCTCCAGTGCGAGCTGAACGCCTCCCCCTCCCCCGTATTCTCCTTGCGCAGGGAGATGATCTCGTAGGCGTGCAGCAGATCGTAGATCTCTTCCCGCGTGCAGAAGTGGTGCGGGACGGGGCCCTCGCGATGGTCCGGGTTCACCCAGGTGCCGGGCTCGACCTCCGCGCCCTTGCCGCACTCGAAGTGGTCGGGGGTCGGCATGGCCCAGACGAAGTAGCCACGCGTGGAGAGTTGCTGCGTGATCCGGCCGATGATCCCGGCGATCACCGCCTTGCGAGCGTGATGGATCACCTGCGTGGAGATCGCGCCGTCGAAGCTGCTGACCGGCAAGGACAGCTCGCTCATCTCCATGGGTTGCACCCTCGCCTCCAGTCCGGCCTGCTGGAGGCTATCGCGGCAGGCCGTGAGCGCGGCGGGGGCGTGGTCAACCGCGGTGACTTGGAACCCGCGCGCGGCGAGATACACCGTGTGCCGGCCCAGCCCACAGCCGATGTCGAGCACCCGCCGCCGGTTCTCAGACTCCAGGCGGTCCGCCATCTCCACCACCTCGGGGAGGGGAGGGCGCTCCGCCCACCGCTTCGCGATCTCCGGGTCCTGCCACAGCTTCTGCCAGCCCATGCTATCTCTCCAGTCCCCCTCAGTGTGCTTGCTCGTGGTTAGCTCGCCGATTCGTGTCCGGCAAGGCCAGCGCCACCACCGTCGCCGCGACGAGCAGCAGCGCCGAGTACTCCAACGCGCGCTGCAGACCCATCGCCGCGCCCATCGTCCCGGCGAACCGGTCGGCCGCGCTGCCCACCAGCTTCGCGCTGATCGAGCCCACCCCCCAGGCCAGGCCCATCACCAGCCCCGAGGCGGTGCTGCCGTGCCGCGGCAGCAGTTCCTGAGCCATTACGATGTTGATCGGCAGCGCCGCGAAGAGGCAGGCGCCCGTGACCATCAGCAGCGCGGCGGCGAGCACGCCGTCCGCGTGCAGGAACAGGTAGAGCGCGGGGCCGGCGAGCGCGAGGCTCAGCACGGTCACCCACTTCTTGCCGAGGCGTCGCGCGGCCGGGCCGCCGACTAATCCGCCCACCGCGCCGGCCAGGCTGAACCCGAGGATGGCGTAGCCGCCCAGCATGAGTTGGGCGCCGCGGGCGTTCAGCAAGAGCGGGATGAAGGTCGTAAACACCGTCCCCTGCGCGGCCCGGAGCATCACCACGCAGAACAGCACGACCAGCGGCCCCAACCAGTGCAGACGGGGCGCGCCGTCCGGTGTCGCGTGCGGGGGGTCGAGCGTGTCCACTGCGCGCGGCAGGGCCGAGAACATGAAGACCGCCACTGCCAGGCCCGCCCCTACCGTCACCCAGGTGCGCCCCAGGCCGAGCTGAGCCACCACCGCGACGATCACCACCGACCCCAGACCGTAGCCGATGTTCCCTCCCGCGGCGAAGATCGCCATCGCCGCCCCACTGCCGCGTGACACCGCACCAGTGAGGGCGGCGGCGATGGGATGGAACAGCGCGTTCCCGATGCTCCCCACCAGCAACGCGAGCAACAGCCCGTGGTACGTATCCACCAGGCCGAGCAGACACATGGCGCCGGCCGTGATCAGCGGGCCGAGGATGACCAGCACGCGCCGCCCGAGGCGGTCCGCGCCATAGCCCAGCAGCGGTTGGGCGACGTGCGACCAGACGGTGATGATGGTCACCAGGCCGCCGGCGGTGGCGTAGTCCAGGTGCAGCTTGAGCCGCAACGCGGGCAGGAGCGCGGGCACGAAGCCCATGTAGAGATCGTTGACCCCATGGCCCAGGGCCAGCGCGGCGATGCCCCGCCTGACATTGACCTCGCCGACGCGGGGGAGGGCCATCTCGCTACGTGCTCGGCCGCGCGAGCGGCGCGGGCTCGGATCCCTGCCACCACCCGGTCAAGCTGCTAGCGGTGGCGCGGTCTCGTTCCGCCAGGGCCTGCTCGCCGAGGATATCGTAGGCCAGGGCGCGGTAATTGTAGAACAGGGCCATGGTCGGGTTGCCGGCGATGGCGCCCGTCGCCTCACCCACGAGCACCTCCGCATATTCGCGGACGGCCGCGCTCTGGCCGTGCTCCTTTGCCAGGGCGAGGAGGTTGTAGAGCGCCTGCGTATAGCCGGTGGCGATCTCGAGCGCGCGCGCGAAATGACGGTGTGCGGTCTCGCGCTTTCCGTCGCGCAGGTCCAATACCCCGAGGCCGATGTGCACCTCGGGCGATTCCTGGCCGTGTTTCGCGGCCGCCTCGTAGTAGCCGCGCGCCCGCGGGTAATCCTGCTGGCCCATGGCGACGATAGCCTGGTAGACCAGCACCTGGAAGACCCCGCGCCGGCTGGGCGGAACCGCGTCCAGCATCGCGCGCGCAGTCTGAGCATCGCCCAGGCCAAGCGCCGACTGCACCGCGCCGATGACGACCTGAATATTGGTAGGATCATTGGCAATCGCCTGCTGATAGAGCTGTAGGGCGGATCGGTAGTCGTCCTCACACAGCACGCTGGCGTAGCGGCCCTGCGCCTCCGCCAGGCCCTGGGCGATGAACTGGTCGTGGGGCCGCACGGCGCGGGCGCGCTCCATCGCATGCATGAACCGCTCCGGCATCCCGTCCGAGTCCAGGATCATCGCCCGCATCACCCATTGACAGGCGATCTGGTTGGTGGAGGCGTCGAACAGCTCCTGGGAGGTGAGCGCGCGCGTGCATCTCGCGTTTAGCTCCCGCCGCGGATTCCCCGCGAACAGCCGCTCCACCGCGGTGAGCAGGGCCGGCATGGTGGAGGAGACGCCGTTCAAGGACAGCGCCCTGGGCGCGGTGTACTCCAGCACCGGCCGGTCCACCCGGTTGATAGGCGCGGCCGCGCCCATCTCCTCCAGTTGCTCCGGCCCCGCGATGAACCAGCCGAACACGTCGCCCGGGCTGTGCACGCCCATGGTGAGCAGATCGCGGGCGATGGTCGGGTCGGACATCTTCGCGGCCATGCGATCCGGATCAATCTT